>CALKYI010000476.1 GCA_938003665.1 uncultured Flavobacteriales bacterium | reverse complement strand
ATATGGAAGTTGTCCTGGCCGGACGCGAAGCAGCGTTCCAGGCGGGCATTGACGCCCTGCGTGTTCTGGCCGGAGGGCAGAATGTTCAAAATGGCTCGAAAAAAGGACAGACGTTTTATAACGGCATTCAAGGTGCCGACGTGCACGTGTTCGACGGCCCGCACCCTGCAGGCAATGCCGGAGTCCAAATTCACCATACCCGTCCCATCAACAAGGGCGATGTGATCTGGACCATGCACCCTGAAGACGTGGCTAACCTCGGTAAGACATTGACCTCCGGAACTTACTGTGCTAAGCGCACGGTTGCAGTTGCCGGCTCTGAGTGCAGTGCTCCGCGTCACCTCCACGCAACGTTGGGATGTCAAATCACCTCCCTCACAGGCGGTGAAGTGGACGAGAGCAATGTTCGGATTGTCTCCGGTAATCCATTGACTGGCGATACAACGCAAAACGACGGGTTTTTGGGAGGTCTCCATCACCAAGTGTGCTTGCTGCCCGAAGGCAACAAACCCAAGTTTTTGTTGGCGGATGGTTGGCTAGGCTTGGGGCTTGACAAATTCTCCCTTTCGAAGAGTTACCCCACGTGGTTGCTCCCGAAGTCCAAGGAATTTGTCATGGACACCTGCAACAACGGGGAGGAGCGCGCCTTCGTCGTCACCGGTCAGTACGAGCCGGTTTTCCCGTTTGACATCTACCCTGTACAGCTCTTGAAGAGCATTTTGGCGAACGACATCGACGCCATGGAGAAGTTAGGTATCTACGAGGTAGCTCCTGAAGATTTTGCCTTGTGCGAGTATGCATGCACTTCAAAGATTGCGGTGCAGTCCATCGTACGCGAAGGTTTGGATATGTTGAAGAAAGAAATGGGATAACATGAAAGCGTTACACAACCTATTAGAATCGATTCGCACTAAGTATGAGGAGGGTCGGAAGTTCAGCAAGCTTTGGGTCGTCTATGACTCCCTCGAAACGTTTGCGTTCACCCCGGGACATGCAACGAAAAACGGTGTTCACATCCGTGACGGTGTGGACTTGAAGCGCACCATGTTCATGGTCATCCTCGCTTTGATTCCGGCGCTGCTGTTCGGCACGTGGAACCAAGGCCACCAGTACCTGCTCTCCATCGGGGAGATCGCGGCCAATGACTCCCTTTCACTCATGTTCTGGGATAAGTTGTTCATCGGTGCTACGAAGGTTTTGCCCCTCGTGGTGGTGAGCTACGGTGTGGGCCTGGGCATTGAGTTCCTCTTCGCGGGAATGCGTGGACACAGTATCAACGAGGGTTACCTCGTATCCGGAATGCTCATTCCGTTGATCATGCCCGTTGACTGCCCACTTTGGATGGTCGCCCTTGCGGTGGCGTTCGCTGTGATAATTGCAAAGGAAGTTTTCGGAGGAACCGGAATGAACATCCTCAATGTTGCCTTGACCGCACGGGCCTTCTTGTTCTTCGCTTACCCGAAGCAACTCTCAGGTGAAATCTGGATT
>CALKYI010000475.1 GCA_938003665.1 uncultured Flavobacteriales bacterium | reverse complement strand
ACCAGAACCCAGCACGCACCCCCAATGCCAACCATGAAATCAAGACGAAACCCAAAAGGGCTCGTCGCTCTGCTTGTTCCATCTCCTCTAATCTCTCTCACGGCGTCGGCTTCAATCCGACACACTCACCCTTTAATCGTAGCGCTTGATCTCCCCTGACTTGATGCGCTTGAAGTAATCCGCAACATCCTGCTTGACCTCGCCCATCAGGAAATACAACCCCAATACATTCGGGAAACACATGGCGAAAATCATCGCATCTCCAAAGTCAAATACACTCTGCGCGGAAATCGCTGACCCGAGGACCACGAAGAGGCAGAACACTGCTTTGTACGACAGGTCCGCCGCTTTGGACTCCTCGAACAAAAACGTCCAGGACTTCAATCCGTAGTAGCTCCAGCTGATCATGGTCGATAGCGCAAAGAGAATGACCGCTACAGACAACACCACAGGGAACCACGACATCGTTTGAGCAAACGCGCTGCTCGTCAACTCAATTGCTTTCAAGTCTTTCGCTTGCGCCAATCCCAAAGCCGCTTCTTGGCCAATTGATCCATAACCCGAAATGATGATGACCAATGCAGTCATGGTGCAAATGACCACCGTATCAATGAACGGTTCCAACAATGCAACCACGCCTTCACTGACGGGTTCGTTTGTTTTGGCCGCGGAGTGCGCGATGGAGGCGGAGCCGATGCCAGCTTCATTGGAGAAGGCCGCGCGTTGGAATCCTACGATAAGCACTCCTATCAATCCACCATACGCCGCATCCGCCGAGAAGGCACTTGAAATGATGAGACCAAAGGCACTTGGAATCTCAGCGATGTTACCTCCTAGCACAACCAAAGCACCAAGGACGTAAATACCGACCATGAAGGGCACCACCTTGTCCGTGACACGGGCGATGCTTTTGATGCCACCAATGATGATCAGTCCGACCAGCACGGCCATCACGGCACCGAACATCCAGCTCTGACCCGCCAAGAACGATTGCTCTCCACCGGTAACCTCAATGAGCTGCTTTGTGGCTTGGTTGATCTGCACCATGTTGCCCCCACCGAAACTTCCTCCGATGCAAGCAATGGCGAACAATACCGCCAAAATTTTACCGAGCTGGGCTTTGCCTTGCTTCGCCAAGCCGTCACGTAAGTAATACATGGGACCACCTGAAACCGATCCATCCTCGTTTTCCTGACGGTACTTCGTGCCCAGCGTGCATTCCACAAACTTCGAACTCATTCCGAGCAGCCCAGCCACGATCATCCAGAAGGTCGCCCCCGGTCCACCCAGTGAAACGGCAAACGCCACACCAGCAATGTTTCCAACGCCTACAGTCCCGCTCAAAGCAGCGGTCAACGCCTGGAAATGGCTGACTTCACCGGCATCGTTGGGGTCGTCGTATTTTCCACGAACCACGTCCAACGCATGCCCAAATCCTCGGATGTTGATGAACTTGAAGTAGA
>CALKYI010000474.1 GCA_938003665.1 uncultured Flavobacteriales bacterium | reverse complement strand
GGCGACGGCATTCTGTACCATGTGGTCAATTCGTTTCACCGTGAAGGCGTGGATCCGACGGCGGCCAACTGCCGCGTCGTTTTCTCAGGCGGTATCACGGAAGATTCTCCCATCGTCCAGCAGTTCAAGCGGTTCTTCGCGGACGTTGAATTGGATACTGCACATGCGGAACTGGGCGAGTCAGCGCTCTTGATGCATTTGATGAAATGAGGATTACCGGAGGCAAATGGAAGGGGCGCAGGCCCAAAGTGGCAAAGGGATTCAAAGGCCGCCCGACGACGGACTTCGGCCGCGAAGGCCTGTTCAATCTGCTGAATGCCCGGGTGGACCTTGAAGGGCTTCACATCTTGGAGCTATTTGGCGGAACCGGCATGGTGGCGTTGGAATTTCTGAGCAGGGATTGCGGTTCGGTGACGTCGGTGGAAAGTGACCCCAAGGCCGTACGCGGCATGTCGACGCTGGCCCGGGATTGGGACGTTGACGACTGGTCGGTGGTGCGAGGCAATGCCTTGCAGTTCATTGAACGATCGTTGACCCAATACGATTTGATTTTTGCCGACCCGCCGTATGATTTGCCGGAATTGCCGGAATTACCGGAGCGGGTGTTGGGCGGTCCTTTGTTGGTGCCCGGTGGCTGGTTTATCTTGGAGCACGGAGAACGAACCGACGTTTCGGGCTGTGCGCATTACGTGGAAACCCGGAAGTACGGTCATGTCCATTTTAGTTTGTTCACGACGTGAAAACACCAGGAGCGATGAAACGAGCAGTATTCCCCGGATCTTTTGACCCCATCACACGCGGTCACTTAAACATCCTTGAGCGATCGGTGTCCCTGTTTGACGAAGTCATTGTCGCAGTCGGGGTCAATTCTGCCAAGCGTTCCATGTTCTCGTTGGAGCAACGCATGGCTTGGCTCGAATCGGTGTGTGAACGGTTTCCCCATGTGCGGGTCGCCTCTTTCGAGGGGCTGACAGCGGATTTTTGCCGTGCCAACGATGCGCAATGGCTCTTGCGCGGGGTCCGCAATGGAGGTGACTTTGAATACGAACGCACCATCGCACAGATGACCAAGGTGCTGCACCCCTCACTGGAGACGGTCATTTTATTTACCGATCCTGAGTTTGCCCACATCCATTCCAATGTGGTTCGTGAAATCCTCAAGAACGGGGGAGACGCGTCGGCCTTTGTTCCTGATGATGTTGCCTTCCCGGATGCATAATCGTTCGCTACGCATCTGCCTGATAGCGGTTTTGGCCGTAGCCAACGCAGGTTGGTCCCAATTGACCATCGAAGGCACCCTTCAGTTGGAGGACGAGTCGCCGAGCTTGATCCATGTCAAACGCATTGATTACCCGGCGCTTCAGTTGGGTACGTGGCAGGAAGAAATTTTGGTGAACGAAGCCGGTGGTTTTCAATGGAATGCCCCGGGTGAAGGCTTGTACGAACTCGTGGCGCCCCCGTGGTCGTGGATGGTTTGGGTGCGTCCCGAAGAGCCGTCGGGGCTGCACCTCAGTGGAGGAAGCTCCACTGCGCGTCGCTTGTTGGGAAGCCCGGGCCGGTCGACTTGGACAGGTGACCACCCCACTCAGTGGATGGATTCTTTGGTAGGTCTGCAACGCCGCGCCAATCGGTTGCGTGCAGAGGCCCTCGTCTTGAGGAGCAGCGGAATCGCCATCCAGCAGCGGGATTCGTTGGCCCAGCTCAATGCCGAATTAGCGGCCGCTTTCGAATCGCAATGGAGCCGAGCAATCAACGGCTGCACTTCTGAATGGGAGTGCGATTTGGCTTGGCAAATCAAGTTGAACGAAGCGGCAGGTTCGGGTCAAGCCCAAGCCGTAATGGATTCGTTGTGGTTGATGAGCAGCATGGGCGATCCAAATCGGACGTGGGCCAGCCGCCTTGCTTCTCCCGGAGCCTATTCAGGATGGCTGGCCGTTCATGGCGGTTGGTGGTTGGAAAGCCAGGTGGACTGGGAGAAGCTGAACGAGGCGGTATTCACAGCAAACATGGATTCGTTGGCATCGGCCATGGGAGGCCGTTGGAAGACGGTCGATCGCGCGGAAATGGCTGCGGCGTGGTTGGACAAGGCCATGGACCAGCCGGATGCACTGGTCCGGTCGGTTTGGGAGACATTTCCTTTCCCTGAGCCCTTTGTGACGGCCTACGATGCCTTGCGGGAATACCGCAAAATCGGCCGGAGTGGCCACGCCGTAGGTGATCTTTCGTGGACGCTTCCGAACGGCGATTTGAGCAGCATTGTAGAACAATGCCAGCAACCGTGGACGGTCATTTTGGCCTTGAAAAATGGGTCGGGCCTCGCCGCGCGCGAGCGGGAAGTATTCTCACAGGTTGCTGAAAATCTGGACCGCAGGGACGTGTGTTGGGTGGTGCTTTCCTTGGATGAAAACGAGGCGAATTGGCGGCAGACCCTCTCGGGCCGCCGCACCTTGGATGAAACCGTCGGATGGGTCGGCAACAACCCTCAGGTCATGGAATCCCTTGGTTTGGCCGTTGTTCCGCAAGTCATTGTGCTGGACGAAGACGGTAAAATTGCCGGTCGCAACATGCCGTTGCCCAGCGAAGGGTTGCAGCGCCGGTTGCAGTCCGCGTTGCCGCGGGAGTAAGCACGGCACTCAGCCCTTGGATTTAGCTGCTGTGGCCCGGTCCATGAGCGCGAGGATGCTCGGGTAAGCCCCGGAACGCACCTGGTCGGGTGCCGGTGCAGGTAGCCAGTGTACCCCGGTGATGCCCTCGATGGTTTGCGGAGCGCCAGGTGTGTTGCCCCCTGCGTGTTCAGCCATAAACCAAAAGGTTGTTTTGAGCACCGGGACTCCGTTCTCCTCGTAGGTGTGGTAGGTCTTGCCGAGGTCACCCACCAAGGTCAATTGGCCAATCCCCGTTTCTTCTTCTACCTCCCGCACCGCGGCGTCCTCGATTTTCTCGTCGGGTTCCACTTTGCCTTTGGCCAGGTCCCATTTTCCGTTGCGTTCAATCCAGAGGTAAGCGCCTTCTTGGTTGCGCACCACGCAGCCGGCGGCGAGGATTTCCCGGTAGCCATAACAGAAATTCATCCAGAGCGCCTCGGGGTTTGAAGAGAGGAGTACGATGCCGTTCAAATCCGGGTGCTGACGGATGAGGTTGGGCAGAGCGTCGAGGGTGGATTTGTCTGGTTCGCGAATGACAAGCGAATGCGCATCGGTGGGGGTATTTTCTTGAAAAAACACCGGCCGGTTCATGATGTAAACTTCATACATTCGTGCCATGGTTTTGTCCGTTGAAAGTAGGCGAAAAGTTGCAGAATTCCTTTTGCGAATCAAGGCAATTCAACTCAGTCCAAATGAACCGTTTACGTGGGCAAGCGGACGCAAGTCGCCCATCTATTGCGACAACCGAAAGGTGCTGAGCCATCCGGCGGTGCGCACGTTTGTGCGGCAATTGACGGTTGAGGCGGTGGAAAAGGAGTACGGCAAAGTGGACGCCATTGCCGGTGTAGCGACAGGTGGTATCGCACTCGGTGCGTTGGTCGCCCAGGAGTTGGGACTTCCATTCATCTACGTGCGATCCAAAGCCAAGGCACACGGACTCGGTAACGCCATTGAAGGCGACCTCAGCGTGCTTTCGAATGTCGTTGTCATCGAGGACTTGATCTCCACCGGGCAAAGCAGCCTCAAAGCGGTCGATGCCCTTCGCGAGGCGGGTGTTGAAGTCAAAGGGTTGATCGCCATTTTCACCTACGGCCTTCCCGCTGCGCAAGCGGCTTTTGAAGCCTCCCAGTGCAAGTGGCTTACCCTCACCGACTACCCGACGATGCTCGACCAGGCGCTCGTCGAGGGCTACCTTAATGACGAGCAACGCACCTTGCTCGATGCATGGAATAGCGATCCTGTGGCTTGGAGCGACTCCTTCGAATCGAAATAATCGACCCTCATGATCATCGAAAGTCCCGTCATCACGTGTGGCCGCTCTGCAGCGTTTTTGCACGCGTACCTCAGCGATCCCAGCAACCTCGAGTCCCTGCTCCCCGGAGAGCACGTCAACACGTTTTCCGCTGAAGGCGATGCCTGCTCATTCAAGGTCACGGGAGGTTTTGAAGTGGTGTTGAAGCGTGTGGAAGGGGAAGCTGACCGCATCGTTCGGTATGCCTCACAAAAAGGTACGCCCATTCGGTTCACGCTGGATGTCATCATTGAGCCCCAAGGCGATGAGGCCAGCTCGCTTCACATTCAATGCGATGCGGATTTGAACCCGTTCATGAAGATGATGGCGGAAAAGCCCCTGCAAAGCATCTTCCAGGGCATGGCTGTAGCAGCAGAAAAAGCCTTTCCCGTCGCCTGATACTTGCGCGGCTTACTCCCAAAGCCAATCCCAATGCAAGGCATCAGACCGGTCGATTGCAACTAACTGGGTCGAGCCATCTTTCGGTGTCCATTCCAACGACAACGCCCCATGGGCGTTGACACCGGTGACCGTTCCCATTCCCGCTTGGCCCTGAACGCTCATTTGCCTGGTCAAACCAAACCCCACCAAATGCCTTTCGTAGCTGCTGGGCGCGACGTTTGTCTCCAAAGCACGCAAGAGGTGTTCCGATAAGCAGGCTTCTACGTGCTCAACGGCAATTGGAGAGCGGGTAAATTCACTCAACGCACACCGCCGATTTGCCCCGGTATGCGTGGAGTTCACGTTCACGCCGACCCCAATCAAGGTGCCGTCCCATTCGGTCCCGCGCCACGTGTTTTCAATGAGGATTCCGGCGCATTTCAACCACCTTTGGCCTGCGTTTTGAATGAGGATGTCATTGGGCCATTTGATGCCCACAGCGCGCACGGCGGGCGCATCATTCAATAACGCAGCAATGGCATCACGGATTCCCGCAGTTACGGCCTTGTTGAGTACCACCGGATCGTAAGTCGGGGCTTCGTTGGGCCATTTCACGGCAACCGTCAGTGCGAGGTCGAGGCCCGGTGTTTGGTCCCAAGCGTTGCCACGCTGCCCGCGGCCGCGGGTTTGATTGGACGTCCAAGCGGTAAGGGTTTCACCGGTCTTCGCCGTCTTCAGCCACTCGGCGCCAACGTCATTGGTGCTTTCGGTTTCTTTGAGGTGGAGACGCGTGTGTGGCATGGGGTGGAATGTCCGGTACAAAGTTGGCATGTTTTCGCTTTCCTACGCACCGCCTTACCGACGTGGCATCGTATCTTTCGACTTGAAACAGAGTGAATGAGTAACCCTTCGTTGGCACAACACCCTCCCTTGCTGAATGCTGTGATACACGGTCTTCAGGAGGTGAAAGGAAAAAACATCACCATCTTGGATTTGCGGGAGATCACCCATGCGGTAGCAGGCTGGTTTGTGGTGGTCCATGGCACGAGCAAAACGCAGGTTGAAGCCCTAGCGTCTTCGGTGGAAAAAGAGACGGCGACGCAGTTGGATGAAAAACCTTGGGGCAAGCAAGGCCTTCGAAACGGAGAATGGGCCATTCTTGATTACAGCGACATCGTGGTTCATGTATTTCACGAAGAGGCTCGGCAACGCTATGCCCTTGAAGAATTGTGGGGAGACGCGAACATTGAGACCCTCGAAGAAGTTTGAGTTAGAGCATGGAAGACCAGAAAAAACAACCGTCAAGCAGCGGAGGAGGCAATAAGCCCTCCATGAATTTCTATTGGATTTATGGGGTCATTGGCGTCATGCTGCTGGCCATGCTCATGCTCAATACCAGCGAGGGAGGCCGGGAAATCCAGTGGACGGAATTCAAGCAAAAAATCGAAGATGGACAGGTGAAACGCCTCGTCTTCGACGGGCAGCGCGCCAGCGTTTACCTGAAAGATGAAGTGCGGCAGGAGTTGGAAGGAGACCCGGATGAAGAAGGGCTGCTCAAAACCGTCTACCAAGGCGCAGACTACTGGTTGAACGTGCCTGCAGGCGATGCTTACTTGGAGGACCTGAAAACCATGTCCGAGTCGTACGACTTTACCTACGTCTATGAGCCAGTGAACGAGTGGGGCCAGCAGATGCTCACGTACGTCATTTTCTTCGCGCTGATGATTGGGGTGTGGGTGCTGCTGATGCGTCGCCTTGGCGGCGGCGGCGGCGGCGGTGGTCAGATCTTCAACATCGGCAAATCCAAGGCGCAGTTGTTCGAGAAAGGCAAAGGCACCGATGTCAACTTTGGTGATGTGGCCGGATTGGATGGTGCTAAAGAAGAGTTGGAAGAAATTGTAGCCTTCCTGAAGGCGCCTGAGAAGTACACGAACCTCGGAGCCAAGATTCCCAAAGGCGCATTGCTCGTCGGCCCTCCCGGAACCGGTAAAACCCTGCTAGCGAAAGCAGTCGCTGGCGAAGCGCAGGTACCGTTCTTCTCGCTGAGTGGTTCGGATTTTGTCGAAATGTTCGTCGGGGTCGGGGCATCGCGTGTGCGCGACCTGTTTAAGCAAGCAAAGGAAAAGGCTCCGGCCATCGTCTTCATCGACGAGATCGATGCCATCGGGCGGGCCCGTGGCAAGAATGCGAGCATGGGCTCCAACGACGAACGTGAAAACACGTTGAACCAGCTCCTCACGGAAATGGATGGATTCGGCACGAACAGCGGGGTGATCATTCTCGCTGCGACCAACCGCGCGGACATCTTGGACAAAGCATTGATGCGTGCTGGGCGTTTTGACCGTCAGATCTACGTCGATATGCCGGACTTGACGGAGCGCAAGGCGATTTTCGATGTGCACTTGCGTCCGATCAAGGTGGACGAAAGCATCGACATCGATTTCCTTTCGCGCCAGACCCCTGGATTCAGCGGTGCCGACATCGCCAATGTGTGCAATGAAGCAGCGCTGTACGCTGCGCGAAAGGGCCGCGACCAGGTGATTCACCAGGACTTTTTGGACGCTGTTGACCGCATCATTGGCGGCTTGGAGAAGCGGACAAAAATCATTTCCGAGGAAGAAAAGCGCACCATTGCCTTCCACGAAGCGGGGCACGCGGTGGTCAGCTGGTTGGTCGAGTTTGCCTCGCCATTGGTCAAGGTGAGCATCGTCCCGAGGGGGCAATCCCTTGGCGCGGCGTGGTACCTCCCCGAGGAGCGCCAGATTACCACCACCGAGCAAATGCTGGATGAGATGTGCGCCGCGTTGGGTGGCCGCGCAGCTGAGGACCTGGTCTTCAACAAGATCTCGACCGGTGCTCTAAGTGACCTTGAGAAGGTGACCAAGCAGGCGTATGCCATGGTTTCCGTTTACGGATTGAATGACCGCATCGGGAACCGCAGCTACTACGATAGTCGTGGCGACCAGATGTTTACCAAACCCTACTCAGAAGAAACTTCGCGCATCATCGACGAGGAGGTCGGTAAAATCATTGAAGGCGCCTACGACCGCGCCAAAGAAATATTGCAGTCCAATTTTGATAAATTGAGTGCGCTCGCGGATTCCTTGTTGACCAATGAAGTCATTTTCCGCGAAGACGTGGAGCGGATCCTTGGCGCGCGTCCATTCCAGAAGCCCGAACCGGCGCTGCCCAGCCCCGAGGCACCAGCGGCACCAGAACTGCCTGCGGTTCCTGAAGCACCGGCGGCTCCTGAAGCTGCGGGCTCTGATGAAAAGAAGGCAGAGGACGCTTCCGCTCCCGAAAGCAGCCAAGAATGAACGGCTGGACGGTCGTCTACTCGGACGGTTTTCCCCCAGCGGTTGAGTTGCGCCGTGCCGTCCTCGAAGAGCACGGCATACCAGCGGTGGTGCTGAACAAACGCGATAGCAGCTACCTGTTCGGATTTGTGGAGTTACTCGTTCAAGAGGAAGACGCCGTGCGCGCGGAATCCCTCATTGCGGGTGCGTCACTCGATTCGGATTCGTAACATTGCGCCATGAGTGAGACCCTCGTTCGCAGCCTTTCCGGTGCCGTATTTGGTGTGCTGGTCATTGGGTTGGTGTACTACAGTCCTTGGACCAACGCATTCCTGTGGGCAGTCGTGTCCATCTTGGCGGTGCGCGAATTCAAAGCGGGCAGCAAACGTGCTTCTCTGGCCACGGTCTGGGGCTTTGCTGCCTTTGTCGCCTTGTGGATGTGCATGGTCATCGGATTGCCTTGGCAGCATTCCGGCGCTTACGAACCTTCGGTCCTTTTGAGCCTCGTCTTCACCATTTGGGCCGCGGATTCTGGTGCCTATTTCGTTGGAAAGCCTTTGGGCAAACACAAGCTCTTGCCCAGCGTTTCACCGGGCAAATCTTGGGAGGGTCTGATTGGAGGTGCAGCCAGTGCGGGCCTGGTGGCGTATTTCCTCTGGGGTGCAGCCTTGGTCTGGGTGGGTCCGCTGCTCGCTGTATTGGGCACCGCCGGCGACCTCATGGAAAGCGCTTGGAAACGCCGCAATGGACTCAAAGATTCGGGAGCCATCATGCCCGGACACGGCGGTGCGATGGATCGGTTTGATGGGTTTGTTTTGACAGTGCCTGTCTACTTTGTCCTGCTATCTTTGCTGCCCTTTGAATTTGCTTTGAAAGCCATTTTGCCATGACGTTTCACAGAGAAGGAGTTGCCACATTGGTTCTTGTTTTAACCGCAGGCGCTGGCCTCGTTGCCGCTGCCAATGCCTGGTTGCCGCAGTGGGCTTTCTACCTCGTTTGTGTTGGCGTGGCCGCGGTGTTGGCCTTGGTGGTCAATTTCTTTCGCATGCCTTCGCGCGAGGTCGGGACCTTGGATCCCCAAGAAATTCTCGCGCCCAGTGACGGCAAGGTAGTGGTCATCGAAAAGGTGCACGAACCGGAATGGTTCAAGGACGAGCGCATTCAGGTGAGCATCTTCATGAGCCCATTGAATGTGCATGCGCAATGGGCGCCCATCGCTGGAACCGTGAAAGCCGCTAGATACCATCCTGGAAAGTACCTCGTGGCCTGGCACCCAAAGAGCAGCACAGAAAACGAACGCACCACGCACGTCATTGAAGGGGAGAAGGGAACGGTCCTGTTCCGGCAGATTGCAGGGGCTGTTGCTCGCCGTATTTGCCACTACATGCACGAGGAGCAAGTCCTTGCGCAAGGGGATGAGGTGGGCTTCATCAAATTCGGTTCGCGCATTGATGTGTTCTTGCCTGTTAGGAGCGAAATCTGCGTGGAATTGGAGGATGCGGTGACAGGTCGCGAGACGGTGTTGGCACGCTTCCCGGACGCTTCCGCATAAGTATCTGCTTCAGAATTGGACATTTTGGGTTCTTTGGGGTACTTTTTCCCCTCAAAACCCAAACTAAATGAAGCATTTTACCCTAGTTCTTTTGATGGTGGGGGCTGTAGCTCTCACTGGATTTGCACAATCCCTCCAATCCGGAGGCCAATCCCTGTTGGAAGATGTGCCCCAGCTCACGCCAGCGTTGCGTGTAGCCGCAC
This sequence comes from uncultured Flavobacteriales bacterium, assembly GCA_938003665.1. Taxonomy (GTDB): domain Bacteria; phylum Bacteroidota; class Bacteroidia; order Flavobacteriales_D; family Sanyastnellaceae; genus UA16. Next base: position 2,511 of record CALKYI010000474.1, on the reverse strand, counting down.
CCATGCCAACCCATGCGATTGCCGACTTCTCGGACCGTCCGCAGCAGCCGTTGCAGGGCCAGTCTGACACGGACATCGAGCACATCCAAAACCGTGACCTCGTGGTACAACGACAGGTCATCGGCTACACCCAATACGACCTTCAGTCGAACGCTGCCATCGATGACCGCATGGCTGGTGGAGCGGATGCTGTTTCTGCAGCTTGGACCATGAGCCTCGAGTTGACGCCGTTCAGTGACCGCGGAACAGGCTACAACTTCTACGACGGTACTGCGTGGGGCGAGATCGCCTACGAACGTGTGGAGTCTGTCCGCATCGGATGGCCATCCATCGTGCACACGGCGAGCGGCCGTGAGGTCATCGTGAGCCACCCGGGCATCGATACGCCATTGCACATGGCATGGCGCGATGCAGGTGATGGTGCATGGAGCGAAGCCTCTGTTCCCAGCGACATCGAAGTCGGGAAGCTCTGGCCCCGTATGGCCGCCGGCGGTGAGGACGGTAACAGCCTGCACCTCATTTGCATCACCACGCCAACCGCCAACGGTGGTTTGGTGCACAACGGCCAGGACGGCGCTTTACTCTACTACCGCTCCCAAGATGGCGGCGATACCTGGGACATCATCGATCACAGCTTCGCTGAATTGGATAGCTCAAACTTCGCTGCGTTCAGCGGAGACACTTACGCCATTCACGCCCGTGGCAATACCGTTGCCTTTGCGGCGTTCAATGACTTTGCCGATTCATTTGTCATGATCTCTCAGGACAACGGTGAGACCTGGGAAAAGCAGTTGCTCATTGACTTCCCAGTGGATTTGTACGTTGCCGACATGGGATTGCCAGAGGGTGAGGAGTACGCGGAGGATTACAACGAGGACGGCCTCTTCCAAGAGTACTTCAACACCGACGGCGCGGGTGATGTCCACATTGACACCTACGGCCAAGTGCACGTCTCGTACGGCAGCATGTACTACATGGACGCTGACACCATTGACGGCACCACCAGCTACTTCCCCGGCACCAACGGTTTGGCCTACTGGAACGAATCTATGGGAGCTGATAGCGCCCAAATCATTGGCTACTCGTTCGATTACGACGAGAGCGGAACACTGGATTTTGACGAAATCGCTGCCTACTACGTAGGCTGTGCAGGTTTCCCATCAATCGGATCGGACGCGGCTGGTAACCTCTACGTGACGTACTCGGCCATCATGGAGAACTTCTCCACAGGTGCCCAGAACTACCGCCACCAGTTCTTGGTCCACTCCACAGACGGCGGCATGACGTGGAACGCGGATGAGGCGTGTGACTTGACCCCAGACGAAGATTTTGACGGCTACGAAGCCGTATTCGGATCCATCGCTCCCGATGTGGTCAATGGTCAACTCGAAATCATCTACCAGCGCGACTTCGAACCCGGACTTCACGTGCGTGGGGACGAGGACCCAGCGGACATCAACGACATCGTGCACCTGCGTGTTCCCGCCGACGACTTGGGCGATTGCGCCACGTTGGAGTACGAAGACTGGGTGGGCATCGCTGAGCCGATTGACCTCAACGACATCACGTTGTACCCGAACCCAGCAGATGATCAAGTTGAATTGATCATCAACCGTCCGGGTGCGCACCAGATTGATGTCTGGAGCATGACAGGCAAGCGCGTGCTCTCCATGCAGACATCTGCCTTGGTGGAGCGCATCGAGACCAGCGACTGGGCACCGGGCATCTACTTGGTGAACATCGCCCAGGGCGACCACCAAGCCGTGGTGCGCTTGGCGATCCAGTAAAGGAAAGAGCATTTGAGGGAAAGTCCCTTGCCCACTGGGTGAGGGACTTTTTTTGTACCCGATTTCGGATGCTATTTTCGCGGCATGTTAGCAGAAGTCATCACGGTAGGGGACGAGTTGTTGTTGGGCCAGACGGTGGATACGAACTCCGCTTGGATGGGGGAGGTTTTCGCTGCGCACGGCATCGCGCTGCATCGGATTACGTCGATTTCAGACAACGCAGAAGAAATTGTGGCCGCCTTGGATGAGGCGCGTGTACGTGTGGATTTGATTCTGATGACGGGCGGTTTAGGGCCGACACGCGATGACATCACCAAACACACCTTGGCGGATTATTTCGGGATGGAGTTGCAGATGAACGAGGACGTGCTGCAAGGTATTTCCGCTTGGTTTCACGGCCGTGGCTTGCCCATGCTTCCTGTGAACGAGGCCCAAGCGATGTTGCCGGACGGGTGCACGGTCCTGCCCAACCCGCGGGGTACAGCGATGGGCATGTGGTTTGAAGCATCGCGGGAAGGTCGATCGCAGGTGGTGGTGAGCCTGCCGGGGGTGCCTTACGAAATGAAAGGATTGGTGAAAGAAGAAGTGTTGCCGCGTGTGTTGTCGAAGTGGGAGCTTCCGACCCGGTATCACCGAACGGTGCTCACGCAAGGCATCGGGGAGAGCTACTTGAGCAAAATCGTCCACGATTGGGAAGAGGGCTTAGCGCAACAGGGTGTGAGCA
>CALKYI010000473.1 GCA_938003665.1 uncultured Flavobacteriales bacterium | reverse complement strand
CCGAATTTGACAAGGACCTCGCCCAGGCGACCTACGTCATGGGCCACAACATCGAGTTCGACGTCAACATCGTGGGCGCGGAATACCACCGACTGGCCCAACCCGTTGAAAAGCTGACGGACAAACCGGTCATCGACTCCAAAAACGAAGCGACGGATTTCTGCGCCATTCCCGGTGGACGCGGCGGTCAGTTCAAGTGGCCTACGCTCACCGAGCTCCACCACAAGCTTTTCAATACCGGCTTCGACGAGGCGCACGACGCAGCTTACGATGTAGACGCAACGGCCAAATGCTTTTTCGAGCTGTGCCGATTGCGCGTCATTCAACGCCCCGAGATCGAGGACCCAGACGGCATCGTGTACGAGGCGCCCAAGCTGGAGGCCGCAAACTTCGAGGCCACTGCGCCCCAAGCTGCACCTGCCAAGTCCACGCCGAAAGCCGCCAAGGCCCTCAGCGACGACGTCCCGTTTATTCACCTGCACGCGCACAGCCAGTTCAGCATTTTGCAGGCCGTGGGTAACGTGGGCGAACTCGTGGACACGGCCGTAAGCCACGGCATGAACGCGTTGGCTATCACGGACCACGGCAACATGATGGGGGCGTTTCAGTTCGTCCGGGCGGCCAACAAGGCGGGCATCAAGGCCATTGTCGGCGCTGAGCTCAACGTCTGCCGCGACCACACCGATCGCAGCTCCAAAGACGACGGTTACCCGACCGTCTTCCTCGCCAAAAACAAAAACGGCTACCACAACCTCACCAAGCTCAGCTCCAAGGCCTACACCGACGGCTTCTACTACGTGCCGCGCATCGACAAAGCCTTGGTTGAGCAATTCAAGGAAGACCTCATCGTCACCACGGGCGGGCTGTTTGGGGAAATCCCATCGCTTATCCTTAACGTGGGCGAGCAGCAAGCGGAAGAGGCATTTGTATGGTGGAAGGATACGCTGGGTGAGAACTTCTACGCAGAGATCAACCGCCACGGCCTCGAAGAAGAGAACGTCGTGAACGAGGTGCTGCTGCGTTTTTGCGAAAAACACGGGGTCAAGTGCATTGCAGCCAACAACGCCTATTATCCCAGCAAGAAGCAAGCGGATGCCCACGACATTTTGCTGTGCGTCAAAGACGCGCAAAACGTGAGCAAGCCGAAGAAATACATCGGCAAACGCGGGCGCGAGTTCCGGTTTGGCATGCCCAACGACGAATTCTACCTGAAGTCGCCAGCGGAAATGCGCAAGTTGTTCGCGGATTTGCCCGATGCCCTCGAAACCACCCAAGCCATCGCAGACGCATGCGAAGGCTACGAGTTGGAGCGCGACGTGTTGCTGCCCGCCTTCGAGATTCCAGAAGAGTTCGTGCACGCGGAGGACGCGACCGACGGCGGCAAGCGCGGCGAAAACGCCTACTTACGGCACTTGACCTACGAAGGCGCCAAAAAGCGCTACACCGAAATCACCGACGAAATCCGCGAGCGCATTGATTTCGAACTCGAGACCATCGAGCGTACCGGCTACCCGGGGTACTTCCTCATCGTGCAGGACTTCACCACCGCTGCCCGTGAGATGGGGGTGAGCGTGGGACCAGGCCAGGGGTCGGCTGCGGGATCAGCCGTGGCGTATTGCGTCGGCATCACCAACGTCGACCCGATCGAGTACGATTTGCTGTTTGAGCGTTTCCTCAATCCAGACCGTGTGAGCTTGCCCGATATCGACATTGATTTTGATGATGAGGGCCGCGGCAAGGTCATCGACTACGTGATCAACAAGTACGGCTCCAACCAGGTGGCCCAGATCATCACCTATGGGTCGATGGCGGCCAAAAGCTCCATTCGCGACACCGCGCGCGTGCTCGAGCTGCCGTTGCCCGATGCCGATCGCATCGCGAAGTTGATGCCGGACATCAGCCTCAAAAAGCTCTTTACGCTCGACGATAAGACCCTCAAGGAAAAACTCCGCGGCAACGAAGGCCTCCAGCAGGTCAACAACATCAAGGAGCTCGCGAAGAAGGCGTCCTTGGAAGGCCAGACGCTGCAGACCGCCCGCGTCCTCGAAGGCAGCCTCCGCAACACAGGCATCCACGCTTGCGGCGTCATCATCACGCCGTCTGACATCACCGATTACGTGCCGGTGGCCGTCGCCAAGGACAGCGACATGGCGTGTACGCAGTTTGACAACGCCGTCGCAGAAGACGCTGGCCTCCTCAAGATGGACTTCTTGGGGCTGAAGACCCTCACCATCATCAAGGATGCGGTGCGCAACGTCAAGGACCGCCACGGAATTGACCTCGACCCGGACAGCTTCCCGCTCGACGACACGAAGACCTACGAGCTATTCCAACGCGGCGAGACCATTGGCATTTTCCAATACGAATCCGCGGGGATGCAGAAGTACCTCAAGGAATTGAAGCCCACGGTGTTTGGCGACCTCATCGCGATGAACGCCTTGTACCGCCCAGGGCCGCTCGAATACATCCCGTCGTTTGTCAAGCGGAAGCACGGGCAGGAGCCCATCACGTATGACCTCGACGCGTGCGAAGAATACCTCGAGGAGACGTACGGGATTACGGTGTACCAGGAGCAGGTGATGTTGTTGTCACAGAAGTTGGCCGGCTTTACGAAGGGCGAGGCGGATACGCTGCGGAAGGCGATGGGCAAAAAGAAGGCGGACCTCATTGCCAAAATGAAGCCGCAGTTCTTGGAGCAGGGCGCCGAGCGCGGCCACGACACCAAGAAACTGGAGAAGATCTGGAAGGACTGGGAGGCGTTTGCCTCGTACGCATTCAACAAATCCCACTCGACGTGTTACGCGTGGGTGGCGTACCAAACCGCCTACCTGAAGGCCAATTATCCCGCCGAGTACATGGCGGCGGTTCTATCCAACAACATGAACGACATCAAGCAAGTTACGCTGTTCATGGAGGAGAGCCGCCACCGGGGCATTCCGGTCCTGGGGCCGGATGTGAACGAATCGCTGTTCAAGTTCCGCGTGAACGCTGAGGGCGCCATCCGGTTCGGGTTGGGCGCGATGCGCGGCGTGGGCGAGGGGGCTGTGCAAGCCATCATCGACGGCCGCCAGGACGGCGACGGAGGCTACAAGAGCCTCTTTGATTTTGCGCGGCGCGTCAACCCGAAGGACGTCAACAAACGCGTCTTCGAGGCGTTGGCGCTGGGCGGAGCTTTCGACGGGTTTGAGGGGCTGCACCGTGCGCAGTTCTTTGCCGAAGACGAAAAGGGCCGTACGCTCATCGAGCTCGCAGCGCGGTACGGTGCCGGCCACCAGGAGTCCGAGTCGTCAGCGCAAGCATCGCTGTTCGGCGGAATGGAGGAGATGGAGATGCCAGAACCGGCCATTCCGGTGTGCGAGCCGTGGGACCAGATGGACCTGCTGGCGCGCGAGCGAGACGTCATCGGCGTGTACATCTCCGGCCACCCGCTCGACAAATTCCGGTTCGAAATCAAGCATCTGTGTTCGCCCGACGAAGGGCTGGAGGCGCTCAACGAGCCGCTCGCATGGCGCGGACGCGAACTGCGGTTTGCCGGTCGCGTGGTCGAAGCGCAGCACCGCATTTCCAAAGCGGGCAAGCCGTTTGGCAGCGTGACGATTGAGGACTACCACGCGAGTCAACGCTTCATGCTGTTCGGTGACGATTACCTCAAATTCAAGGACTACGTGGTCGAAGGGTGGTTCGTGTTTGTGCGCGGATCGGTGGAGCAACGTCGCTTCCGCGACGACCCCAACGACGTCGAATTCAAGGTGCGGCACATCGAGTTGCTGGCCGACGTGCGCGAGAAGTGGGTGTCTCGGCTGCGGTTACAGCTCGATTTGCAGGCGCTGGACGAGGAGCGGCTCGATCGCATTGGTCAGATGATCGAAGGCAGTCCAGGTTCGGTGGGGCTCACCGTGGAAGTGCACGATCAGGGGATGGCGTTGGAGATGCCGAGCCGGTCGCACAAGGTGACGCTGAGCGACGATTTTGTCGATCAGCTCGAGGAGCTCGTCAATGGCGGCGGCTTGCATTACCGCTTGGAAACCAGCAAGCAATAAACTTTTTCACGAGCGCTTTGGTTAGACGTGGATAAAAGGCATGTTAATCCTCGCCAATTTTGAACGGGCGGTTGGGTTGGCCTGCTAACTTTGATAACTCAAATTTGCGAGGGGCTGCGGCCGTGAGCTTAAAGACTGAAAAAATGGCTGTAGAATTTACCGCTGAAAACTTTGAAGACTTGGCACTGAACAGTGACAAGCCTGTCGTCGTCGACTTTTGGGCTGAATGGTGCGGACCTTGCCGCATGGTTGGACCCGTTGTCGAGGAATTGGCAAACGATTATGACGGACGTGCCGTCGTTGGCAAAGTCAACGTCGACCACCACGGAGACATCAGTATGAAATACGGAGTGCGCAACATCCCCACCATTCTCTTCCTCAAGGGAGGCGAGGTCGTGGACAAGAGCGTTGGCGCTGTGCCGAAAAACGTATTGATTGAAAAATTGGACGCCTTGCTCTGAGCCCTGCTCGGGGCATCGTTCGATGCAAATGCTTCACTGCATTCACAACTTAAGGTCCTCACCATCTGGTGGGGATTTTTTGTGTGCGGCTGTGGCGTGCGCTCCCGGCGCGGCTTCGTACCTTTAAGACATGCCTATGAACGTGGACCCTTCTTTGCTGCAGCGCCTCGGCCGCCTCGAGTTCTTGGCACGCCAGGCCGTAGAAGGCTTCATCACCGGCCTCCACAAAAGCCCGTTCCACGGTTTCTCGGTGGAATTTGCGGAACACCGCCTCTATAACCCCGGTGAGTCCACGCGGCACATCGATTGGAAACTTTACGGCCGTACCGACAAACTCTTCGTCAAGCGCTATGAAGAGGAGACCAACTTGCGTTGCCAACTAGTGCTGGACTGCAGCGCGTCGATGTGGTACCCGTCCGAAGTGACGCCTGATGGTCCCGAACTGAACAAGCTCAAGTTTGCCATCCACAGTTGTGCGGCACTGATCGAGCTATTCCGACGCCAACGCGACGCCGTGGGCCTCAGCGTCTTCGCCGACGAACTGGAATCCCACATCCCGGCTAAATCATCCGGAGCGCACATGCGCATGATTTACCATGAGCTGGAACAACTGCTCGATGAGGTGGGGGACCAGCGCAAGGGTACGTCGACGGTGGAGGCCTTGCACCAGATCGCCGAAGCAAGCCCGCGACGTTCACTCGTCGTAGTGTTCAGTGCTGTACTCGATCGTGGCGGCGACATCGACGAACTCATGGCGGCGCTTCAGCACTTGCGCAACAATAAGCACGAGGTGGTGCTGTTCGATGTCCTTGAAGATG
>CALKYI010000472.1 GCA_938003665.1 uncultured Flavobacteriales bacterium | reverse complement strand
TGGGTGGCCCGCATCGATGGGGAACCTGTGGAAACCTTACGCGCCAATTACGTGTTAAGGGCATTGAAGGTTCCTGCCGGTGAACACACCATCACTTGGGAGTATGCACATGCGCGCTCCTCTTGGATGGACGTGTTGTTCAATGCGCTTTTGTTGCTCTTTGTATTGGGGGCGGCTTGGTGGGGATGGAAAGGGTCAAATGACGAAATTGAAGCAAAAGCCGAGCGGGCATAAAGCCACCTTCCTCACCGATGGGACCAAAGCCGCGTGGCACTGGGGCCCGGATGCCATAGAAAAAGTTGATTGGAGTACTTGGGATGCCTTTTTGACGGCAGCTGCGCAACCGTCCGTGTTTTTAGATGGTCGCATGATGCGCGCGCTGTTGCGCGCTCCGGAACGACCGGTTGCTGCTGTACAATGGAAACGAGATGGAAGGCTGATTGGGCTGGCATGCATCGAAGACACCACAGCGGAGAGCGTCAACCTCGACAGCCACGTGCAATCGGAGCGCAGTTGGTTTTCCGGAATCAGTAAACTCCTCCACGGGAAAGATGGACGGTTTCAGTTCCGCGTGCGCGTGGTGGGGACGGTATTGGGAAGTGGAGAGCACGGGCAGTGCTGGTCTCCCAAAATTTCAGCTGAAGAGGCGCGCCGCTTGCTCACCGAGACCGTTTTTCAGCCGCTTCGGTTGGACGGTGTGCAGGTACCAAGGGTCGTCATGATCAAAGACCAACCTATCCAAGGCAGCGCAAGGCGGGAAGTTCAGCACGAAGGCTGGACGCCCTTGGAGTTCGACCCGGAGATGCTGTTTCATGTCAACCCAGCATGGAGCCATTTTGACGACTATATGCAGGGATTGAAAACGAAGTCACGAACGAAGATTAAGCGCATCATGACTTTGTCTTCCGACTTCGAATTGCGCACGCTCTCCAGTGCTGAATTGACCGAGCGCTGCGATGAACTCATTGCGCTGTATCAGGGAGTGTACGAACGTTCTGGATTCCGTTTGGGGTCGTTGCACGCGGCGGAATTGCTCAGCTCCAAGGCGGAGTGGGGCGATGATTTTGTGGTCACGGTTTATGAGTTGGATGGGGAATTGAAAGGATTTCAATGCGCGTACGTCGGAAGCGAGGAGACGGAAGCGTTTTTTGTGGGCTTCGACCCTGAGTTGCGCAAGACCCACGCCATCTACCAGCGCATGCTGGTGGAATTCATCTGCTTGGGGGTGGAGCGCAGGAGCAAACGGGTGAATATGGGCCGAACCGCCCTGGAGATCAAGTCCTCAGTGGGGGCGCTGCCCCGGCGCTTGATGTGTGAAGTGCGGTTCAGAAATCCCCTATTCCACGCCGTGGTAGACCGGTATACGCGGGGCTACAACCCTGTGGCTCCTAAGCTGCGCCAGCCGTGGAAGGCCGATGCGCATGCCCTGTCAGCGCATTCAGAACTCCATGCCCTCTGAGCCTCCACCGCCGTACCCTCCTCGGTTGCCGCCCGGGCGCCGTCGTTCTTCCAATTTTCCGATTTTCCACGTCGCCGTCAGGAAGAGGTTGCGGGATTAGCGTTTGAAGCGGTTTTCCTGGTAGAGGTTGGCGAAATCAGAGAGGTAGGACCACTCCCGCGTATCAAACACATCGCTCAACTTAAGCGCGAGCGTCAAGTCGCCATCCAAGAGGGTCCGTTGGATGTTGGCGTCCATGAACGCGTAGCCATTGAACTGCCCTTGCGGCGTAATCGAAGGCCCCCGGTACATGCCGTTGATTTGCCATTTCCACTGCCCATCGCCTCCCAGGGATTGGTTGGCAAAGAAGTTCAGGTCGTAGGACCATCCGGTGGCATCGTTGGCAAATTCAACGTCGCCGACGCTGTTTTGCAAATGATACACCGATGCGGTTAACCGGGCCTGGCCGCGTCCGGGCAAGGGGGCCATGGCGATGATTTCAAGCCCTTCGTTTTGGCGCTGCCCTTGGTTGATCCAGCTGGAGGTTCGCACACCTTGTGCATCGATGCTGGAATACCGCTGGATGATGTCGTTGGTGACCTTCCAAAACAAGGACGTTGTGATGGACATCCGGTTCCGCGTCCATTGGTGTCCAATTTCCATGCTGTTGGTGTACTCAGGGCGGAGCTCGGGATTGCCCGTGCGGATGTTGCGGCTGTCGCTGTCGTCGATGAACGGCGTGACGGAACGGCCGCGCGGTCGGTTGACGCGCCGACTGTAGCTCGCAATCCAACTCACCTCGTCGTTGCGTTGCTTGGATAAATTGAACGACGGATAAGCTGAGAAGTAGTCGTTTGAAAACGATTGGTCGCCTTCCCAAAGCGCCTCTGTGAACACCTGCTCCAGCCGCAGCCCGCCTTGAATGCCATAGACACCGTATTTCCGGCCCAAAGTGGAATAGACCGCGTGTACATCTTCCCGGTAGGTAAAATCAAATGCCGCAGCTACAGGTTCAACGGGGACCAGAATGCCCTCTTGCCAAATGGCCGTGTCCGAGGCGAGGTATTCGAAACGATCGTCCTTGATGGATAAGTTGGATTTCCAACCCCATTCCCATTTGCCTTCATTGGCCAAGGGCTTTTCAAAGTCGAGTTGAGCTACAGTGCGGATGGACGAATTGAGTTGGATGTTCGTATCCAAGGCCAGGGGCCCGCTGTCGCTTCCCCGCACCCCTTCCTCGATGAATTCATCGGAACGCGATTCGGAGCGCGAATGCCGGACCTGGGCGGACAACACGTGCTTGGGGTTGTTGTTGAACTCCTTGCGGTAATTGCCGTCCACGTCCCACCCTTGTCCATTCGATCCTTCAGTGGAGAGGCGGTCAGTGGCGAAGGCAGTGCCGGTGTCCCATTCCTCGCTGTTCTCCAACAAGTTGTTGTAAGACCGGTCATTTTGGTTGACGTTGACGTTCCACCCAATGACTTCCGATGAAGATGGGTACCACTCCATTCCCAGGCGCCCGTTGAGGCTTGTGCGAAGTTGATTTCCGTCGCGGACCTGGTCGGTGAAGGATGAACTATCAGGGCCTGTCAGCTCGCGGTAGGTTTCGCCTGCACGGAACATGTCGCGGTGGTTCCAACCGGCGCTGCTGAACACCGAAAACTTCTCATTCTTGTAATTGAGGGAGAGGGAGGCGTTGTGGTTGCCACCTGTTCCTGGTGTGGCTTGGGCCTGCCCGTGGAAGCCTTGCAACTTGTTTTTCTTGAGGATGATGTTGAGGATGCCAGCCATGCCATCCGGATCGTATTTAGCCGATGGATTGGTGATGACCTCCACGCGGTCGATGGAGCTCGCCGGGATCTGCTCGAGGAACGCGTTTTGGGCCGCACCGGTCAATCCTGATGGACGGCCGTCAATGAGGATTTGCACTTGCGACGAGCCCCGCAGCGACACGTTGCCATCGATGTCCACGGCAACAGAGGGAACGTTGACCAACAGTTCGCTGGCCGTTCCCCCGGCGGCCGAGAGGTCATTTCCAACTTTGAACACGCGGCGGTCGATGAGCATTTCGAGGGAGCTCGCTTCTTCTACGACCACCGCTTCTTCCAAGGCGTTGATGCGGGGACTGAGGGCGATAGTGCCTGCGTCGTAGGAAGTTGTTGTCCGCGGCGAGAGCATGATGGGCTCCGAGCTGAATGGGGCATAGCCCATAAAATTCACTTGGAGTCGGTACCGTCCAAACGGCAATTCAGTCAGGCTGAATGCCCCGTCATCTCCAGCGAGTTGACCAGCGACAATGCTGCTGTCCCGCATGCTCATCAGGGCGATGGATGCGAAGGGGATGGCGGTGCCGTTCTCTGCTTCTGTTACGGTTCCAACCACCGTGCAAATGGCGGGTTTTTCACCGCCATAACGGCCCGGAGCACCGCCGGGGCGTTGGCTCCATGCCGGCGAGGTGAACAGGAGAGAACAGAGGATGAGCCAGCCCGCGCGCAGGGGCATCATTGCAGCAGGTAGGCGTCGAGTTTCTTGCATGTACTCTGTATAAGACGTTTGAATGCCCGATTTGTTTAATTCGAACAAAACGCCCGCAAAGATGGGTGAATTCAGGGCTGTGGCCAACGGTCGTGGACCACAATTCCGCGCACCGTTTCTCGGCATACATCGCCTTCGCGCTCGACCATGGCCACCATGCAAGCGCGGTTTTTGAGCAGATCCGTGGGCAGTTCATGCGCGCTTTTCAAACCAACAACGTCCGCCGTGTTGTGCCGTACGCGCAGCCAATGCTGCGGAGCGATGGCCACCCAATCCCCAGCAGCCGACCAGATTTCTGGCCACTCCAAGGCATGGCACCACCAGCCCACGTTGCAGTCGGGCGCGGCATCCTTCGGGAGAACGGGCGCGGCCATGCGCTTGAAGTGTTCGAAAAACCAGCCCTTCATCCACACGCTTCGTTGGTCCACCTCCCAGCCAAACTGTTTGAGGTGCGAGGCGACTTCGGGCTGCGCACTGAGTGCGACCTGTGTTTTGAATTTATCCAATTTGATGTCCAAGCGGTCCACCGGATCCACGCCCACCCACGTGTTCCACTGCGCAGAACCAGAAGTGCTCAGCTAAAATTTCACAGCCAATTCGAGGTGCAGGACTTCGCCAGCGCGTTCCACCAGCAAGTCGATTTCACCTGCGGTCTGTTTGCCCAGCTGCACCACATGATTGGCGGCCTTGATGTCCCACTCGGGGTGGTGCCGGAACCACGCGCAAACACACGTTTCGAAGCGGTGGCCCAGGCGTCGGTTGCTCGGTCCTTGTTCGAGCGACCCGCCATCAAACCCCGCTGACAGCGCACCTCCCACCCACGCTTCAAAACCCAATCGAGCTGCCGCCGCGGCGGTTTGCCCACTGTGGTTCACACCTGGGCTGGACCCCATCAACGGAGGGCTTCCCACGCACCACGCAATTTCTTGGAGCGCACGCGTCGGACAGGCGTTGAGCACGTCGTCGAGCGGTGGGGGCCAATTGCGCTGAATTCCCATGGTTGAAGGCCTATCTTCGCGCTCAAGTTACTCGAAAACCATGCGAACCGTCGCCCACGTACCGCACCCGCTCATGCGCATCACCATCAACCACTGGAACGATAAGTACCAGTTGCGCTACGAGTTGGACCGGTACGAACAGACGTACAAATTCGACGCAGATACGGTTTCCCTCGAGGACGTAAAATCAAGTGCTGAACGCATGGCCGACGACGTGCTCAAATGCTTTGTCTCCATGCGGGCGCTGTTGCTTCAAGACACCCCATAACCCCATTTCATGAACAACCAGCTTGTTTCCATTCTCATCGCTTGCCTGGGCATTTGGCTCGCCATCTTGACCTACATCCAA
>CALKYI010000471.1 GCA_938003665.1 uncultured Flavobacteriales bacterium | reverse complement strand
GTCGAGACGGCGTTGAATACTTCGGCGTCCAGCGCAGGGTCCTCGTACTCCCACGTCCCGGTCACATTCCATTCAACTGGATACCCATTGGTGATGCGCACAATGAGTTCGCCTTCAAACCCTGCCAAGTCGGTGCCTTCAATGGCGAGCGAACGGACGACGCGAAAATCTTCGATCACCCCTTCCAATGGCCATTCAAAATCGAGGTAGAGTTGCGGGGGGTGCCGCGTGTCAAAATAATCCTGCCCGCCTGACACATCACCGAGCGGATTGAGCAAAGCCTCCCCTGTCGCCGTGACCACTTCGGGCAGGTAGCCCAGGAGTTCAAACAACGACGGAGCGGTAGCGAGCAAATCCATCTCCCAAAGCGTCGGTTCTACCTCATCCCCGTTCCAGTCCGCCCGAGCAATAAGCTGGGGCACACCCAGCACCGGGTGCCCCACGGCGATGCCATCCACCGAGAGGGCATCGAGTTGCAAACGCAAGTCCGCCGCGATGGTGTTGCGAAACTGGAGCTTGGCACGTGTAGGCTCGATTTGCAAAAACCCGCCTGGGAAATCCGCGGGTTGGAACACCGATTGATCCACCTCAAAGGCCACCGTCTCCTGACCAAAGTACCCAGCCACTTGCTCGACAAACATGTCCTGAAAATGCATCCTGACCCGGATGCTATCGGTGCCGTAGACCTGCGCGGTGTCCGCGATGTCCGTAGGGGTTCCGATGATGAGCTGGCTGGCGATTCGGTTGATTTCATTGCCAGATACGCCGGTCAAATCGATGACCGCACCGGCGAGGTCGATGGTGCCCGATTCGGTTTGAAAGGCCACTCCGTTGCTCGGTGGCAACACCACCTTCAATTCCACCGCTTCACCGCCAATGGTCACACTGGGAAATGCATACTGCAATTCCACGTAGCCATTGGTCGAACTTTCAACGAGGTAATCGATGCGCCCGGCGGACAGCACGAGGCCCGAGAATTGCTGGTCGATTCCTTGAAAGACGATGTCCTCCTCGGTATCCAGCAACACCGCCCCGGGCGGAACGGGAAACGGCCCGCCTGTGAAGTCCGGGGTGAGTTCCTGGGCGACAATGGTGTCGGGCAATTCCGTCAGAGAGGGAATTTCCCAATCCGCCACGGGACCTTCGAAACGCAGAACCGCAGGCGCTCCTTCATCAACATCAATGCTTCCATTTTCGGAGGCTTCCTCAATGACATCCACCCAACTCCAACCGTCATCGATGAGCGGCAAGGCGACGTCAACCGTCCACGTGGTCGGCTCACGTTTGCACCCAAAGGCGAGCACAATCAAGGCGACGGCCAGCAGGCCGTTCGTCGAAAAGGATGTGCGGAGGCGTTTCATGGCTCTTGCGTCGCTGCATCCGAAAGGGACCACGGCACCTTCCACGGATCCAGATCCAACCAAACGGCCCAGCCCAACAAAAGCAAGGACAACGGGACGAATTGGGGAACGAAATTAAACAGCAACAAAAAACCAATGACGCCCACCGACAAAATCCACCGGAACCAGTGGCACAGGCGCCCCTTGGGCAGGACCCAAAGCAAAGGCAGGAAGGGCGAGGCCCATAACATGTTCCAATTGCCCCAGGTGTCGCGGTGATCGGTCAACGTCCACATCGCAAGCAACAACACGCCAAGCACACCCGCCAAAACCTGCACCGCCTTGCCCGATCGCCGCCTCCATGCCGGAAGCACACGACCCGCCCGGTGGCTCATCAACCGCCGAACGGATCCCACCAAGGACCAAACAAGGATCAACGCACACCACATGATGGGATGGGCCAGTACAGGCGTGTACACCATGCTGCGAAACCACGATCGCTGCGGGGGCAGCAATTCTTCCGGACGACCTGCGACCGCGCGTCCGTCCAACGTGGCGCTTTGCAGTTGCTGCATCAACCCGTCGGGCAGGAAACTCGAACCGCACGGGGGCATCAAGCGATCGGCCCTTGGCCCGAGGATGAAGTCGATGCCCGTTTCAATCCATGCGTCCCCGTGCACGTATGGGCGGAGTGCCTCTCGGTACGTCACGCCCAGAGCAGCGTCCTCGGCACATCCGCTGTCCCAACGGTCGCCAAACACGGCTTGCATCACCGTCAAAACACGCGAGGAGCAGTTATCCTCGAAAAACTTGTAGGCATAGACGCGGTTTTCAGGGAGGTAATTCCATTCGAGAAAAGCCACTAACGCTAGGGCATCCTCAGCGGTTAAATTCAACGGCTGCTCCAGGATGGCCCGCTCGAAATGCATGTACTCGCGCTGCAAGGAGGAGAAAGGCGATTTGGCCAAGCGGTAGTTCAATTCACCGCGCATGAAGCGCAGGTAAAAACCTTCTCCAAACTCAAACGTGCCGTAGTTGTAGGTCCAATCCACCGGCGGCGTTTGGCCGGGATCGAAAACGCGAATGGCCGTGTGCCCCCAAGCGCTGTACAGGTCAGCTCCCGGCGAACCGGTGAGTATGGATACCTCCACCTCATCCGTCCAGCCACCTTGTGCTGCTACCTCCGGCATCCATCCCATCCAAAACGCCAGCGCCAACGCAGTCCACTTCAAACCGTTCCAAGCAGCTCGCATCACTTCGTTTGCCGCCCCGTACAACCAGACGTTGCTGTAAGTGCCGGTTGCTTCTTCGGGTTCACTGAGCTGCACCCGCAGGGTTCCGCCGGGCATTTGCACCTCACGCTGCAATGAACCGCCACGTTCAGCATGGTCGGCGACGGCTGCAGCCACGGCCCCGGTTCCGCAGGCGCGCGTTTCAGCCTCCACCCCCCGTTCGTAGGTACGCATGGAGAGCGCAGTGGCATTCAAGCGCTGCACAAAATCCACATTGGTGCCCTCTGGCGCATATTCCACGCCGTAACGGATGGCTCGCCCAACGCCCTCCACATCCTGTGAAGCCGTGTCCTCGACCCAGATCAGGTGGTGAGGTGATCCCGTGTCGACAAACGTGGCCCCTTCGGGTGCGGCCTTGGGCGGTGCAATGGGCCGCAATTCAACGCCGGGTTCCTTTTGGGATTCGTCCCACGCCACTGCATGGCGGCCATCGCAGGCGTGCAGGGTTCCACCTGTCTCGGGCATCCAACCCTGCCGCCGCAAAAACGCAAAAAGCGCGCGGCTTCCATTCCCGCAGAACGACCGAGACCCATCCGCATTGACGTAATCCATTTCCCATTCAGCACAGGGCGTTACATCCGCTGCATTGTTCGAGGGCTGAAAAAAGATCAAGCCATCTGCTCCCACACCATTCGCAGCATCACACATGGCTGCAATGGTGGCGTCATTGGGTAATGCAGCCCAATCCCTGCGGTCCATCAGAATGAACGCATTCCCCGTCCCCTCCCATTTCCAAGCATCGATGAGCATGGCAACGAAGGTAACCCATCCGCGCTGGCCTATCTTTACCCTGTCAACGAAAAATGAACGCATCCACCTCCTTAGAAACGGGCGTCAAAGCATTGCTTGAAGCCTTCCGCACCATGAGCACCGCACGTGCCATGAGCGATCTCTACGAAACGCATGCGCGGTTGACCTCGAAGTATGTCCACGCCTGTTCGCGCGGCCATGAAGCCATCCAATGGGCAACGGGCCGGTTGCTCGAACAACAGGACTACCTGAGCGCCTATTACCGAGACGACTGCTTGCTGCTCAGCCTCGGCATGGAGCCCGAAGAGTTGATGCTGCAGTTGCTGGCGAAAGGCGACGACCCCTTCAGCGGAGGACGCACGTACTACAGCCACCCCTCACTCAATCGCGAGGGCCTGCCCCGAATTCCACACCAGAGCAGTGCGACGGGCATGCAGGCCATTCCCGCAGCAGGAGTAGCACTCGGCCTTCAATACAAAGAACTCGAAGGCATCCCACACGACCGCGATGGAGCGCCGCCTGTGGTGGTCTGTTCCATTGGCGATGCGGCCATCACAGAGGGTGAAGTGAGCGAAGCGTTGCACATGAGCGACTTGCGCGAGCTGCCTATCATCTGGCTGGTGCAGGACAACGAGTGGGACATCTCCGCGCACGCTTCAGAAATCCGTTCCCACGACGCATCCACGTTGGCCAAAGCGTTTCCGCAGATCAAGGCAATGGAAATCGACGGGGCCGATGCGGAAGTGAGCATGAAGGCCATGGTGGAGGCATTTGATTACGTGCGGAACGAGCGCAAACCTGTGCTTGTCCATGCCCATGTGCCCTTGCTGGGGCACCACACGAGTGGCGTTCGAAAGGAATGGTACCGAGATGATTTGGAAGAACACAGCAAGCGTGACCCGCTTGTTGCCTTGCGCAAACGACTGCTGAAACTCGGCATTGCCAGCGAGGCGTTGGACACCATTCAGACCGAGGTGACGGAGGCGATGAAAGCGGCGTTTGAACGGGCCCAAGGCCATGAAGAACCTGACCCAGCCACGTTGGCCGAGCATGCCTTGGCGCCTACCACGATCACCGAAGAAGTTGGCCATCGACAAGGCACAGATGACGAGCCTACGCTGATGGTGGATTGCGCCCTGCACGCCATGCAGGAAATCTTGGCGGACCACCCCGAAGCCCTGCTGTACGGGCAGGATGTGGGTGCACGCTTGGGCGGGGTGTTTCGGGAGGCGGCAACGTTGTGCCAAAATTTTGGCGACCACCGCGTCTTCAACACCCCCATCCAAGAAGCCTTCATCATTGGGTCCACCGCTGGCATGAGCGCCACAGGGTGCCGTCCGATCGTGGAAGTCCAATTTGCAGATTACCTCTGGCCTGGGCTCAACCAACTCTTCACCGAGCTCAGCCGGAGCTACCTCTTGAGCAAAGGGCAATGGCCCATCCACAGCCTGATTCGCGTGCCCATCGGGGCGTACGGCACCGACCTCAAGGGCCTCCTCAAGGCCGCGTACGAGGACCCCAACCCCGTGGTCGTGTTGGAGCACAAGGGGTTGTATTGGTCCAAAATCCCAGGCACCGAATCCGCCAAGGTCGTCGAGCCCGACCGCGACTACCGGGTCCCGTTGGGCAAAGCCCGAACGGTCCAAGGCCTGGACCTCGCATTGGCTGGCGATGAAAGCACCGCCACCGTCGTGACCTACGGCCGAGGCGTGCATTGGGCCATGGAAGCCGCCCAAGCGTTCCCAGGCCGCGTGGAGGTCCTGGACCTGCGCACCATCCAACCTTTGGACCACCCCGCCATTGAAGCAAGCGTGGCCAAAACCAACCGTTGTCTTGTGTTGACGGAGGAACCCGTGGCGCACAGCTTTGCCCAAGCCTTGGCCGGACACATCGCCACACGATGCTTCCGCGACTTGGACGTGGCGCCGGCCGTGGTCGGAAGCATGGACCTGCCTGCCATCCCCCTGAACGAGCACCTGGAAGCGGCAGTCTTGCCGAGCGCCTCCAAAGTTGAAACGGCTTTGGCATCGTTGTTGCGCACATGACGCCATGAACCGAAAGACCTTGCACCTGCTCCTGGGCCTTGCCCTGACTTCAGCCCTCGCGATCGAGACGCGAGGCCAAGCAGGCGTGTGGATCTTCGACGGCTGGCCCC
>CALKYI010000470.1 GCA_938003665.1 uncultured Flavobacteriales bacterium | reverse complement strand
GCCACTGGTCGAAATTGGCCTGTGGATCATCGAATGTGATGTTGACCCGCTTGTTCCCGACAATGCGCAGCATGTTCTTGCTCCAGAGATTGCTGCCAATTCCGCTCAAAACAAATTTGGCTGCATGCGGTCGAATCAAAATCGTGCAAAGCGCGTACGTACAACAGAAAGCCGACCACTTCAATGCGATGGCAGTTCGCACCGCCGAAGCGACGTTGATCAACATCTTCATTGCTGCAAACGTAAAACTTCTTTGGCTGTCAACTGACGGCATTCACCGGGTGCCAATTGAACGTCGTTCAAATCAAGTGAGCCGACCCCGACCCGAATAATCCGCAACGTAGGAAACCCGATGTGCGCGGTCATCTTGCGGATTTGCCTGTTTTTACCTTCTGTTAAGGCAATGGATAGCCAAGCGGTGGGGATAGAAAGACGCTTGCGAATAGGGGGGACGCGCTCAGGCACATCAGGTGGGGCGAGTAGACTGACCTCTGCTGGTTTTGTGGTGGTGTCTTTCTTTCTAATGCGCAGATGCATCGGGTGCCGCAGCGGTTCGATATCTCCATCCGTCGGAGCCCCTTCTACCTGCACCCAATAGGTCTTGCGGTGGCTGCGCTCCGGCTCGGTCAACGCACGCTTGAGTTGGTTGTCATTTGTGAGCAGCAACAATCCCTCGGAGTCCCGGTCCAATCGACCTGCAGGCCAGACGTCTTTTGGAACGTTAATCCCCAAATCCAACAAGCCTGGATGCCCATCTTCAGAAGTGAATTGGCTGAGCACCCCAAAGGGTTTGTATACCGCAAACGTGTGCATGCATTATTCCACCCAATCGGCGACGAACACGTTGGTGTTGCGCGTGCGGCCGTTGTTTCGATTGGAAGAAAAGGCGATGCGTTTCCCATCGGGGGAGAACATGGGGAATGAATCAAACGCATTGTCGAAAGTGACCTGCGTGAGCCCCGTCCCATCTGTATTGATCATGAAAATGTTGAATGGAAAGGCTGCCGTCTTGTGGTTGCTTGAGAACAACACGCGATCCCCATCGGGATGGAAGTAAGGGGCCCAATTGGCTCCGCCTAAATCGGTCAATTGCCGCGCATTCGTGCCGTCAGCGTTGGCAATGAACAACTCCATGGCTGTTGGTTCCACCAAGCCTTTGGCGAGCAACTCGGTGTAGTGCGCGACTTCCTCGTCTGTTTTGGGTCGGCTGGCACGCCAAATCAACTGACTGCCGTCCGGGGAAAAGAACGCGCCGCCGTCATACCCCAACTCGTTGGTCACTTGCACCACGTCACTGCCGTCCAAAGCACAGGTGTACAATTCCAAATCACCGCTGCGGGTACTCGTAAAGACCATGCGATCGCCTGTGGGGCTCACGGTAGCCTCCGCGTCGTACCCAGGCTCATAAGTCAACTGGGCAATCGGATTGCCTTCTAAGTCATAGGTGAACACGTCATAGCCCTCGTAAATGGGCCAAACATACTCGCCCTTTGGCCCGCGTGGTGGAACCTCGGGACACAGGGTGTCCGCCAAATGTGTTGAAGCGAAGACAACGGTCGTATCGCCCGGGAGGAAGTAAGCGCACGTCGTACGGCCTTGACCGTTGGAAATTTGATTGAGTCCCTCTGCTTTTTGCGATGCGTCAGCTGCCAAATCCATCCAAAAGATTTGATCACAGCCCGTACCCCATGCTGGATTGTTGGCTTGGAAAACGAGTTTCTCGCTGTCAAATGACCAGTATGCCTCCGCATTGTCGCCGCCGAATGTCAACTGCCGGACGTTTCTGAGATGGGCTTCTGCATCGTAGCGCAGGGTATCAGAATATGAAGGGGCAGATGGTTCCGTGACGGGCGTGCCACAGGCCGTCATCAGCGCCAACACGAAAAACATAAAAGCGGTGAAGTGGTTATTCATGTGCGTTGTCGAATTTTGCGCGAAAATACCCTCAAAAACACGGTTGGATGAAAATCAAATGTCAAGAAACTGTACTGTATGCCCTTGTTTTGGCTGCTTCAGCCAGCTTCATCGGATGCGGAACTGAACCTGTGGGTTCAACGGAATACGTTGAGCGGGTTGTCTACGCCCTCACCGATAGCACTTTTGAAGGCCGAGAAACCGGTACGCCGGGTGAGGACCAGGCGAGTGCCTGGCTCGACATGGAATTTGGTGCACTCGGTCTCCAAGCGAAAGGGGATTCCACATCCCGTCAAACGTTCCGGTACAAACCACATCCACCCATGCAAGTCCACGGGGAGGGTGAGGAATCGCACCTGGGCATGGCCTTGGTATCAGAAATTGTTGGCGAGAATGTCCTCTATAGCTTGGAAACGGAAGAGACGCCATTCTGGGGCATCGTTGGGGCGCACTATGACCACTTGGGTTACGGAGATGAGAACTCG
>CALKYI010000469.1 GCA_938003665.1 uncultured Flavobacteriales bacterium | reverse complement strand
TTTGGCGTTCATCGCGTTGATCGAGGCGCTCTTTATTTGGTGATAGAGGGCTCAGAAGTAATCTTGGATATTTTCTATATTCACGCAGAATTTTTTTTGTGATGAATATTACTAAATTAACCGCCGGCGTTTGCGCTATTCTCTTTTGTTCAATGGGTTTAGCCCAATCGTTGACGGGCAACACAGGCACCGGAACTGCTTCCAATAGTGACGTTGCTACGCTCTCAGGCCCTCGCTTCGGCATCACCTTCGTAGGAGACGGAAGCACCTCGCAATTCTTGAACCGTGTCCACGAAATGGACAGCTTGCAGTACAGTGAGTTTGGCGATTTGCCTTTCACTTGGACGACCCAATACGGATGGCAGTTCGAAACGCGCTTCGCTGATACAGGCGGCCCAGTTGTTGGTCTCGTTGAGTGGATAGTATTAGTCGCTGGTATGGAGAAGGGGTTGGTTTTGCCGTCGCTGTCCAGTTTGGTTGGCGTCCGCGGCGAGAGTGGGTTTGAATTTGCTACCGGCCCCAACCTGTCACCGACAGGGTTGTCGTTTGTTTTCGCCGCGGGGTTCAACTACACCAAAGGCGATCTCAACATGCCCATCAACATTGCTCTTGTTCCAGACAAAATGGGTCCGCGGACTTCTGGACTGGATGGTATTGTTGATGTGAATGACTATTTCGACGTCGTTCGCATGCGCGAAACTGGTTACCGCCTAACCATTTCGGTCGGTTTCAACCTGTCTGCCAAGTAAGCGATCCAGCCACCAGTAGAGGTCTTGGGTGTTCACCCAAATTGGGTTAAATTGCACCTTGGGTGTTTACCCAAAAACCAAGCTAGAGCCCATGAAAGACCTCAAGTACCTGCTCGCCTACACGGTTCCTGTGTCGGCGTACTTCTCGTTTGAGTCCACCGGAATCTGGACGTATTCAGCGGTTTTTTACGCGTTCATCGTCTTGCCGGTGTTGGACGTGCTTGCCGGTGAGAGCGTGACGAATTTGGACAAGGACACGGCGGTTGCGAAAAATCGCATGTGGATTTTCGATGCGATGCTGTACGCCAATGTGCCGATCGTTTTTGGTTTGATGGCATTCTTTTTCGTTCAAGTTCAAACCCACACGTATGAGACGTTCGAGGTCGTGGGGTTGTTGTTGTCGGCGGGTATCTTACTTGCCACCAATGGCATCAACGTAGCGCACGAATTGGGGCACCGCTCGTCGCTGCCAGAGCGATTGATGATCAAGTTGCTCTACATGCCTTGCCTCTACATGCACTTTTTCATCGAGCACAACTTCGGCCACCACATGAATGTCGCCACGCCAGAGGACGGCGCTACAGCGCGGTATAACCAGACCGTTTATGGTTTTTGGTTCACATCCGTGACCAAGCAATACCTCAATGCATGGCGACTCCAGGCGCAGCTGCTGAAGCGTCAGAAGCTGTCTTTCCTTTCCTCCAAAAACGACATGTTGTGGTACCACCTGATCCAACCTGCCTACTTGGGCTTGGTTTGGTATTTCTTCTCGCTCGAGACGATGATGTACGCCGCAGGGGCAGGGGTCATCGCTTTCCTGTTCCTCGAGAGCATCAATTACATCGAGCACTACGGATTGCTGCGCAACAAATTGGATTCTGGTCGATACGAGCGCGTTCAGCCGCATCACTCGTGGAATTCCAATTCGCACATCGGACGAATCGTCCTGTACGAATTGACCCGACACAGCGACCACCACTTCAAGTCGGCCAAGAAGTACCAAGTATTGAATAGCCACGAAGAGAGTCCCACACTGCCGCTGGGCTATCCAGCCTCCATCTTGTTGAGCTTGGTGCCGCCGCTTTGGTTCTATGTCATGAATCCGCGCGTCCCCGCGCAAATGAAGCCTCAGCTCGCTCATGACTGACGCCACCAGTGGAATGCTGACTCCGGGAACCCTCGATCTCTTCTCGAAGAAAACGCGCGATCAAATCCTTGCCACGAGCCTCGTGTTATTCAACCAACGCGGGTTTGGAGCGGTCACCACTGCTTCCATTGCTGAGCACGCGGATGTATTGGAAGGCACGCTGTGGTACCATTTTCGCTCCAAAAAAGACATCCTAGCGGCCCACATGAAGTTGCTGCAGACCGTCTTTGCACAAGAAAATACCCATGCGGACTCGAGGGATGCTGAAGTCATCATTGATGGCATTTTTCGCTCGTACGATGTGATTTGGGACTTCCGCTACATGCTGCGAGATGACTTCAACGCCTTGCTCAAGTCAGAAGATGATGAGCTGGCGAAGGTGCTGGCGGTCAATGAGTTCTTGGACGAATGGACAGAGGGGCGGATGCTGCACGCAGCGAAACATGGACTTCTCGACTTCGGACAGGAAGATCCTCAAGCCGTATCGGAAATCATTCTGGTGTTGGGCCGCTACTGGATGGACTTCTCCCACAAGAAATACCCCGAAGCCGCGGGCAGTGCGCTCCGATACAAGGGCATCAGTCACATTTTCACGGTGCTCAAGCCTTTTCTGTCTGTTGAGGCAGCTAGGCTCGTTGCGGTGAAGCTGTTGGATTGATTCGAACCCGCACCTCGATTTGCTGTTCTTTTCACATGCGGTATGTATTGATTGTTTCGGTGCTATTAATTGTGTCCACATGTACGGCCCAGGGGCCTGTTACCGTGAACGTGCCTTCAGGTGGTTCTTGGCTTTTGACAGGAGGTGGCCCAGGACAAGATGATGTGCCCGCACCTTTTCTGCCCGCGCTCGCCATCCTTCAAACCGGCGAGACGGCGGCAAGCATCCGCGTGATGGACGCTTCAAATCGAAGTGTGCTCGAAAAGTTACCCATGGGGGCGACGGGGCAGCTTGTCCTTGAAATACGCGAAGGAGAACGATTGCTTGTTGATGCTACCGACGGGAGTTGTCAGGTGACCGTCACTTATGTACCGGTGGGCACCGTTTTGCCTCAAGCGGCTGTGCCCCTCAAACGGAGTTTTCCATCCGATAAATGATACCTTGGTCGGATGAAGCGTATCCACCTAGCTGTCCTCTGCGCCCTGTTTTTTAGTTTGAGTCTCAGCGCTCAGGATTGGGAACGAAGGCACGCCTTTGCCAAATCGTACTATGGATTGAGTGTGATCGGTGTGCCTTCCATGGGACAAGGAATTGCAGCCGGCGCGGTAAGCGAGTTCAATCGCAGCGGATTCATCTCACCGGCGGTGAACATTGGCGCTACCCACTTCTGGGGCCACGCAGATTTTTACGTATCCATCAACACGGTTCCCATAAAACTCGAAGAAGACGCCGTTGAGAACAGCCTGCACATGGGGACATTCACAGGGCTACGGGTGTATCCTTGGCCAGTAGGTACCAAGGAAATACGTCCGTTTGTGGGGTATAAATTCTCCCCGTGGCGATACCGTCAAGGCGCATCGGAAGGGGAGCAGTACAAGGTTACCAACGTAAAAGGGGCCGTGGATTGCGGTTTCGGATTGCAGACTGAAAGGGCGTACTTCACGCTTGGGGCCAGCAAATTGCTGAATCCTGAGTTTGAGATGCATTCTACGCCGCTTCTATCGCACGCAGATGAACTTCCCGGTTGGTTCGTTGAATTGGGGCTGAACGTGAGCATCGAGACGACCTCTGTTGCCGCCACCGAAGCATCGCGGCGATTGAACGAGAAATTCGCAGCGACTAACCGGCACGGTCTCTTCATTGCCGCGGGCCCATCCTCGGCCTTTCCGACGTCTTCTTCCGAATTCATTGTAGATGAGAAGCCCTTCTTCGATGACCTCGCCTTTCCCACAATTTTTCCGGATGTCGCCCTCGGCTATCACCTGACCAAGGCCGATGCTGTCGTTGCATTATCTGCCAGGAGCATGCGGCAAAATCGAAGTGCATACGGGGAGTCCTTGGAGATCGAACGCAAGAGTCGGGTGTTAGAGGCTTACAAGTTCGTAGGCGACTACCATGGGTTTGCGCCATATGTGGGGCTGGGAGTCGGGGAGGAGCGCATCGCTGTCGAATCCTATGCCGGGGCGGAGTTAACGGATTCCCAGAATTTGACCAAATACCCTTGGTACATCGTTTTCGGATGGGACATCCGTCCTAGTGTGAAAGGGGACCTGTGGGTACTTCGCACCAACCTCCGCGTCCCACCGTCGTTGACCTTTGGCCACGAAGGCAGCACGCTGAGCCTGCAGCACCTTGAATTCAATTTCATTCAATTGGTGGTCTACCCCCAACGGTGGAGAGAAGCA
>CALKYI010000468.1 GCA_938003665.1 uncultured Flavobacteriales bacterium | reverse complement strand
TACAATGACGCGGACGGCGACGGCGTATGCGATGAGGCTGAAGTCGGTGGATGTACAGACGAATCAGCATGTAACTTCGACGCTGCTGCCACCGATGAGGATGGCTCATGCGATTACTGCTGTGCAGCTGCTGCCTCAGTGGAGGGCTACAACATCGTTATCGAAACGGTGGGGGACTCTCCTGAAGGTGCTGTCCAGCGCATGTACATTGAAACCCCGAACGCAACGGATGTTCTCTCCGCTGTTACAGGTGATGCATTGAACCCAACGTACATCCGAAGCACACAACCGTTCTTCCAGTCTTCATTGGTTACGGATGTTACTCCAAACGGAATCAACCCAGGATTCTACGGCTTCTTCCCTGAATTGGCCTACGACAGCTGGGTGACCATCGGTGTAGAGAGCAGCGTCATCGGCGCTACTGAGTCTGCTGTACAGGTCGTACCTGCTACAACCAACTGGGCTGACAACTTCAACGCCGGCGGTGACATTGAAATGGAAGGCGAGTTTGGTGACGGTTGGTTCGTGACTTGGGATGAAAACGCTGGTACGTTCACGAATGGATTGTCCGGAGACGACAATAAAATTCTGGTGGGTCAGTTCACGACGAACGGCATTTTGAGCGGTGAAATCTTCGTTCAGATGTTCCCTGAAGGCGATCAGCAGAACCCCATCCAGGTGTTCTTGCCCTTCGGATACGCCAGTGACGATGCCGATGCTCCGGTATTCACCTATGTTCCTGCTGACGTAACTCAGAGCTGCTCCGACGCCTACCCAACGGAAATGGCTGTAGCAGTGGACGAAGGCTGTATTCCAGAAGTTGAACTGACCTTGGAAGAATCCATTGAGCCTGCTGATTGTGGTTACACCTTGACACGCACGTGGACAGCAACGGATGCTTGGGGCAATACGGCCACGGCTTCTCAAGTTGTTAGCTTGGAGGACAATGAAGCTCCTGTTGCGGTAGCTCAGGAGGATTTGACTGTCGAGTGCACAGACGACCTGACACCAGGCGCTGGTATCGCTGAGTTCCCTGTGAACTCATACGACAACTGCGCTTCGGATGATTTGACCTTCGAATACTCAGACGTTGAAATGGACGGGAGCGTCGATTTGACGGGTGTAACGGCTGATTTCCACGTGGAAATGGGCAAGGACTTCGGCGGACCCTTCGGTCAATCGTTGATCCTCGAAGCACAAGGCGTAACCATTGGTGACGGCGCTGAAATCGACTACAGCGACTTGACTTCTAATCCATCTTCACACCGTGGTGCAATTGCGGTTGACATTGACGGTGCTTCAATCACTGCCTTCGTCGATGGAACCAACGGATTCCCGTACGAATATGATTACGCGGTCGTCACAATTTCCAATATGTCCATTGACAACTTGGCGGGTGTGACGTTGGGAACCAACGGAATTGCTCCAGGTACGGAAGTTTCTGTAGCCACCACCTCCAATAGCATTATTTTGACGTGGGACGGAACGGCAACGTACACAGAAGATGAAACAGCCGACTTCTCGGTGGACAACAACTCATCTTGCCTGGCCACTGCGGGAATCATGCGTACGTGGACGGTCACAGATGGATGCAACAACTCCGATACGGCTGTTCAGATCTTCACCATTGTTGATACCCAAGGACCTGAGTTCACTTCAACTCCGTCCAACATTGAATTGTCGTGCAACGACGAGATTCCAATGGCAACGGTCGAAGCAGTGGACTGCGGAAGTGTGTCCATCTCCGATCCTTCGGATGACATCCAAGCGGGTTCATGTGGTACTTCTTACACCATCTTCCGCACGTGGACTGCGACCGACGAGTGCGGCAACGCTTCGACGTTCACCCAGACCATCATGGTCACGGACAATGAAGCGCCTGTGTTCACTTCGTTCCCAGCGGACGTGACTTACACGGCTGGCGATGACATGGAGGTCATGGAGCCTACCGCTGAGGATGACTGCAACGAAGTAACTATTTCGTACAGCGATAGCCAAGACAACAGCAACATTGAAATCACCGTCATCACGCGCACATGGACTGCGACCGATGCATGTGGAAACAGCGTGTCTGCTGACCAAATCATCACGGTCAACGAAGTACTCGGCTGCATGGACGATACGGCGTGCAACTACGACGAAGGTGCTTCTTACGATGACGGCAGCTGCGACTACTGCTCTTGTGGTTCAGGTGGTGAAGCTGGATTCGGTCTCGAACTGGAATTGGTTGCAAACCACGACGGTTCCATCGCAGGCCTCGAAGCCGGTATGAACACATACCGCGTGTACGTAACCACTCCGACTGCAGACGACTTCGTAAGCTCTGTTTCAGGAGATGAAAATGTTCCTGCGTACTTGCGCTCGACCACTTCATTCTACCAGGATCCATTCGGTTCATTGAGCCCAGACAACATCAATGCGTTGTTCTACACGGTTGTCCCAAGCTTGGCTTACGACAGCTGGTTGACCATCGGCATCGAGTCTACGCCTCAAGGTGACGAGAGTGCCATCACATTTGTTGAGGCTCCTGAAGACAACTGGGTTAGCGAATTCAACGCGGGCAATGACCTCGAAATCGATAGCTTCTTCGGCGGTTCTTGGTTCGCATTGATCACTGCTAGCAACGGTTATGCCGGTGATGACCAGCGCGTGTTGGTCGCTCAGTTGACCACTACGGGCGAAGTCACAGGCCAGCTCTACGTTCAGGTATTCCCGAACGGAGACCAGAGCCAGGATACCTACTTGACCTTGAGCTTCGGTGGAAACGAGTGCGGATGTACCGATGCTACAGCGTGCAACTACGACAGTGAAGCTGCCTATGACGACGGTTCATGCGCATACCCTGAATTCGCTTACGATTGCGACGGCAACTGCCTGAGCGATACGG
Organism: uncultured Flavobacteriales bacterium; assembly: GCA_938003665.1. Lineage (GTDB taxonomy): Bacteria > Bacteroidota > Bacteroidia > Flavobacteriales_D > Sanyastnellaceae > UA16. The sequence goes on along the minus strand of CALKYI010000468.1, from coordinate 19,455 downwards.
ACGGCGACGGTGTCTGCGATGAATTGGAAATCTACGGTTGTACCACAGAAGGCAACTGCTTGTACGATCCGAATGCAACAGAGCACGACGAAGACATGTGTCAAGTGTCACCGTTCTGCATCGGTTGTAACGACGAAGCAGCGTGTAACTTCAATCCAAACGTAATCCCTGAGCCCAACTTCAACGACGGTTCTTGTGAATACCCAGAGGATGGATTCGATTGTGACGGCAACTGCTATGACAACAACGACGACTTGATTTGCGACATCCTCCAAGGATGTGGCCATCCCGAAGCGTGCAACTACGACGACAGTGTCGAGTACCCATCGCTCGATTTCTGTGACTTCTGCAGCTGCGCCAATGTCATGAGCAGCGCTGAGGGTTACGGCATCGAGGTTGAGGCCATGGCCAGCGGCATCGAAGGCTCGACTACGTACCAAGTATTCGTGACCACGCCAACAGCTACAGACGTTGTGAACGCCATCTTAGGCAACGAGATGAATCCAATTGTGTTGGCTTCTTCAAGCCAGATTTACCAGAACGTCAACGGATCAGCGCTTCCTGCGCCTGCTGAGATGTTCGCTTTCTTCCCAGACTTGCAGTACGACTCGTACGTGACATTGGGAGCGGGCACACCTGCAGAAGCGATGAGCTTCCCGCCAACGTCTGATGGTAACGATCCCGCTTGGGTTTCGGCCTTCAAAAACGGCGGGGACATCGTCATTGAGGACGTTGTTGGTAGCGGTTGGTACATGAATGCCGACGTTATGGGCCAATACGGTGTAGCTGGGGACGACAACCGCGTGATGGTTGCGCAGTTGACCACACCTGGAACCATCCACGGTCAGTTGTACGTGCAGGTCTTCCCAGAAGGCTTGTCAGCTGGCAACACGTTGTACCTGACGCTCTCGTTCGGTAGCGAATACTGTGGATGTACCGATCCAATGGCTTGTAACTACGACGAGGACAGCTTGCAGGACGACGGTTCATGCTTCTACGCTGCAGAAGGCGAATCTTGTGAAGCAACCTGCTTGTACGACACGTTTGCTCCAGAGCTCGTATCCATGGAGGAATCCTACACCACCACATGTGAGGAGGCTGCTACGGATATCCGTGAGCCAGAATTCAGCGACAACTGCGATGACGTGCTCGAAGTGTCTTACATTGACGAAGTTGAAGCTGGAGACTGCGAAGGTTCTTGGACCATCACGCGCACTTGGACGGCACTCGACAACAATGGCAACACGCTGTCTGTAATGCAGACGGTGAACGTGGTGGACACCACTGGACCTGAATTCTCAGCGCCAGCCGATGCTACGATTGCTTGCACCGATGACGCCACCGACTTGTCGTTGACCGGAAACGTGGAAGATGCAGCGGATGCGTGCAGCAACGAAGTAGCGGTGGAGTACAGCGATGCATTTGCAACGTCCGACAATGCTTGCTTCGCCAACGACATCATCATCCGTACGTGGACTGCCACTGATGCCTGCGGCAACAGCACATCGAAGGAACAAATCATCACGTTGGTTGACCAGAATGCTCCTTACTTCACGAGCGTGCCTGAAGGCTTGACGCTGGTATGCGGAGATGATGTGCCGATGGTTGAGGCCACAGCAGCGGACGCTTGCTCAGCTGTGACGGTGACCTACGAAGATGCTGAAGGCGACATGACATGCACTGGATTTAACGAGATCATTCGTACGTTCACCGCTACGGATGCATGCGGCAATTCAGCCTTTGCTACCCAGGTAATCACCTTCGCTGACGATGAGGCTCCAATGGGCAGCGTCGAAGACGTGACGATTGCTTGCGCCGAATACGATGAATCCATGGAGTATGGCTCAGTGGAATTCAGCGACAACTGCAGTGCAGCGGTAACGGTTTCTTGGACCGAAACTTCGAGCACGGCAGACGGCATGGCTGGATGCTTCGAAGTGGTTCGTGAGTACACCTTCACCGACGGTTGTGGAAACAGCTCAACGGCTTCACAAACCATCTCCGTCTTCGATGATGAGGCTCCTGTCTTGAGCGAGGTGGCTATGGCTGTAGAATTGCAGTGCGGCGATGAGATGCCTGCAGCTCCAACAGCTACTGACAACTGCTCAAGCGTTGAGGTCACCTTTGTTGATGAAGTGACTGGATTGAGCTGCTCAGGTGAAGAGTCATTCACCCGCACGTACACAGCTACCGATGCGTGTGGAAACGCTTCATCGGTATCGATTGAGGTGACCTACAACGACACCATTGCTCCAACGTTCACCGCTCCAATGGACGTGACGGTCGAATGCGACAGCGACGTGAATGACCTCGCCTTGACCGGTGATGTCATGGACGCTGCGGATGTATGCAGTGCAGACATCTTCGTTGCCTATACGGATGCGGTTAGCACGTCTGAAGGTTCTTGCCTGGCTGACAATGTGATCACACGTACGTGGACCGTGACCGACGGTTGTGGAAACGCAAGCTCAGCGACGCAGACCATCACGTTGGAAGACACGACTGCACCGGTTGTGACCTTTGAAGCAAACGTTGTTCTCGACAACGTAGCGACCAGTGAATTGGATGATTTCGAAGGCGTTGAAGTCTCTGACGCATGCAGCGACTGGACCTACACTTCTACGGACGTTTGGGTGGGCAACAGCTTGACAGGATACGAATTAAACCGCACCATGGTCTTCACAGACGCGTGTGGCAATTCAACAACGATTGAACAAAACATCACGGCGGTTTACGCGACGGGATGTACTTACATGGACGCTGAGAACTACGATCCAGCAGCCATCATCGACGATGGTTCATGTGAATACACTGGTTGCACCGATACGACATCGGCCAACTACAACCCGATTGCGACCATTGATGATGGATCGTGTGTAATTGTAGGTTGTATGGATCCGGAAGGATACGACTACGACCCGAATGCAAACTACCCAGGTGGTTGCGATTACCCAGATCCTTGTCCGGGTGACATCAACGACGACGGCCTCGTCAACGTTGGTGACTTGCTGGAGTTCTTCCAGTACTACGGACAGGTCTGCGGCGAGTAATCACTGCTGAAAACGACTAAATAGCGAATTCGAGTCTGGCAAGACTGATTCCTAGGGAGGGGGCTGCATTCCGATGCGGTCCCTTCTTGTCGTTTTTTAAGGTTGGGTGTGAGGAGCCATCTGGTGGCCGGTGTGCTGTACTTTTGTGGCTACCAAGCGTGAGATTGAAATGAGTCAACATGAAACGGAGGCGGCCAAGCGTGAGCGATTGCGCAAGCAACTGGATGACACCCATGAATGGCCCTGTGTATTCACATTCAAGTTCATCGTCTCTTCAGATGAGGAGGGAGAACAAGCACTGAAAGCCATTTTTTCCGAAGCAGCGAAATTCAGTTCGCGAGCTTCCCGCAATGGCCGGTACACGGCGTTTACCATTGCCGATCAGGTGACTTCTGCTGAGTCGGTTTTCGAACGGTATGAGGCGGCAGCCCAAATCCCCGGCATTATTTCGCTCTGATCCTCCTCATGATGAACGGTGAACGCGCGCTTTCGATGTTGGAGACCGGTGCAACGGCCATGCTAGTTACGCTGGCGCTAGTCGCCGGTTATGTGGTCTTGAAGCGAATGGCCCGTCAGATGCGCAAAGGGGTGGACTTGGCCACTCGACAGTCCATTGATGAGGTATCCATGCGATGGCAAGACGGTCGCTTGCATGTTCACATTGCGCTACCGCAGGGCATGTCCGGACGGTTGGGCGTTTCGTTTGAACCTACAAAACAGGGAGCACAGATGCCTGCTTATGAAGCAATGAATGCGTCTACATCCCTAGAGCTAACGCTCGATGTTCCAGACGGAGCAAACGCCTTGGTCATTGAGGCCCCATCTGAAAAGTTGTTCCGTCCGCTTCCTCTGCGAAGCTGAGTTCACATGCGCTTCGGCATGTCAATGCCGAGCAGTGACATGGCGGTTTTGATTTGATGAGCGACGCATTGAGTCAGGGCTATCCGTGCATTCCGTACGGCGGGATTTTCTTCACCAAGTACGGGGTGGTCCTGGTACCATCGGGAGAATGCCTTCGTCAAATCGTAGGTGTGATTGGCCACCAAACTCGGGTCGTATTGCGCTGCAGCCATTTCCACGGTGGCCGGCCACATCAACGCTTGTTGAATCAGGCGCAGCTCATCCGCGTCCCACACCGAGGCATCGAGGCTTTCAATGCGCGTATTAAAGCCGGCTTCTTCGCATTTGGCCAACATGCTGGCTGCTCGGACATAATTGAACTGGATGAATGGGGCGGTGTTTCCAATGAAATCAATGGAGGCTTTCGGATCGAACATCATGGACTTGGTTGGGGATACCTTCAGCAAGAAATATTTCAATGCCCCATAACCCACTTGCTTGAACAGCACGTCCTTTTCTTCCTCGCTTAAGTCGTCGATCTTCCCCAATTCTGTAGCCATTTCACGGGCCGTGTTCGCCATCTCCTCCAACAGGTCATCGGCATCCACCACGGTCCCTTCGCGGGATTTCATTTTGCCTTCGGGGAGCTCGACCATGCCGTAGCTCAAGTGGTGGTTCTTTTCGGCACCTTCCACGCCGAGTTTTTTCAAAATGGTGAAGAGCACTTTGAAATGGTATTCCTGCTCATTTCCGACGGTGTACACTTGACGATCCAGGCCAGGGAAGTCGATGTAGCGTAGGATTGCGGTGCCGATATCCTGCGTCATGTACACGGCGGTGCCGTCTTTGCGCAAGAGCAGTTTTTCGTCCAACCCTTCGTCGCTGAGGTCAATCCAAACGCTGCCGTCCTCCTTCTTGAAAAACACGCCGGATTCCAATCCCGCTGCCACCTGATCCTTTCCAAGCAGGTAGGTGTCCGATTCGTAATACAGCTTATCAAAGTCTACGCCCATCTCGGTGTAGGTCTTTCCAAACCCATCGTACACCCAGCCGTTCATGGTCTTCCACAGGTCGACCACCTCCGCATCGCTTTGTTCCCACCGGTGGAGCAACGATTGGGCCTCGAGCAGGATGGGTGCTTGCTTTTTGGCTTCTTCTTCGGTCATTCCACCAGCCACGAGTTCCGCTGCCTCTTCTTTATAAGCGCGATCGAAGGCGAGCTAGTATTTACCGACCAGTTTGTTACACTTTAATCACGATGATGAAGGGGTCTCGCCATTCCCGAATTTTTGCCACGCCACCATGGACTTGCAGATGTGGATGCCACGGTCGTTGATGATTTGGACTTTGATGACTTCGTGTCCTGCCGCCTCGAGGATGCGTGCGACGCTGTAACCAAGGAAGTTGTTGCGCAAGTGACCGAGGTGCAACGGTTTGTTGGTGTTGGGGGAGGAATACTCCACCATCACCTTGGACTTGCTACCTGCAGCTTGAATGCCAAAGGCCACTTGGGAATGAACATGCAGCAATTGTTCTGTCCAATAATCCGGAACGATGGTCAGGTTCAGGAATCCCTTGACGACTTGGTAGGCGGAGACGAGTTCATCGTATGCGACCAGCCATTCTCCAAGCGCGGTGCCGGTATCTTCTGGTGATTTCTTGGAATGACGCGTAAGCGGAAATACAACCACGGTGCGGTCTCCTTCAAATTCCTTTCGCGTCTGCTGAAGCTGAACGTGTTCGGCTTCGATTTGTGCTCCGAAGCACGCTTCGCAGGCGTTTACGGTCGACTGCGCTAGGCGTTGGTCCAATGCATCCATGGATTAGGCGTTTTGCTTGGGTAAGTGGATTTCTGCGATCATGCACCGAGCACTGCCACCTCCGCACGTTTCAATGGTGGGCAGTGGGGCATGAAGCAGGGTGGTGTATCGTTGGAGTTCGGAAATCTGATCCGGTTGTAAGGATTGGAAGGCACAGTCGCTCATGACCAAAACGGGGCCATCGGCTCCTTGGAGTTCGAGCATGTTGCCGGCAAATTGATTCACTTGCTCTTCGGTGATTGGGATGAGCGTGAGGCCATCTTGTGCAATCGTTGCTCGAACATGTTGCCGTTCTTCATTGGAATCGATGCAGTCCAAGCACACCACCGCGTAGCCGCTTCCAATGCTCATCATGACATTCGTGTGATAGATCGGAAGTCGTTTGCTACCAACGGTTTGGAACGCTTCAAAGGCGACGGGTTGGAAATTCAGTTGGTCACAAAAGTGTTCCAACGCCCGTGCATCGGTGCGGTCGCTCAATGCGGCGTAAGCCTTGCGATTGATGCGGTCGAGTACGATGCTCCCTGTGCCCTCCAAGAATTTTCCATGGGATTCAAACTCGGTGAAATCGATGATTTGGCGGACATCAAATCCAAATTGATGTTCCAACACCAGTGGAACATCTTCTCGGCGCTCTGCACGGCGGTTAGGTGCGAACATCGGATACAGTGCAACGGTCCCATCAGCGTGCGTCGAAATCCAATTGTTCGGGAACAAGGCGTCCGGTGTTGCGTGGGGCTCTGCTTCGTCGAAGACAACTACGTTAACTCCTGCGGCTTCCAATTGCTCCACCAATCCATCGAATTCACCCTGCGCCCATTCAATGATTTCCTCAGGTGAGGCTTCAGCAAGGTCACGTTGGTAATGGTTGTTGGTAGCCGTCTCCTCGTTTTTCCGAAAGGAGTGTGGGCGAACCATGAATACACTGGATGTTGATTGCTTCATCGTGTGATCGGAGTTCTTCGGAGTGGGAGGGTGGCGCATCGGAGCAATCCGCCCATTTTCGAAGTTTCTTGAAGGTCGACTTCGATGACCTGGTAGCCCCAATTCTGGAGGATGGCATTGGTCCGTTCGAAACGCTTGTCGGACACCACGGTATCGGGTGCGATGCTGAAGACGTTGCATTGCATGTGCTCCATTTCTTCGGCTGAGACCTCGCAAACCTTGGAAGCATCATACTGACGGAGCAAGTCTTGCAATTGTTCCGGGCGCTTGAACCCTGCAGAATGCACCAGTACATGTCCCATGCCCAAGGGGGCTAGGCAGCAGTCCAAGTGCAGGGCGTTGCGTTGAGGATCGCGGTCCGATTTCTGCAATTCGAACATGCGGATTTTCCGGTTTGGAAAAAGTGAACCGAGCCATTCAGCCGCTTGGAGGTTCGTGCGCGCCGTGGTATACGTGTTGAAGTCTTCCTTGTCCGCACACCCTACCCAGATTTCACCGGGCATGGGCATGATGTCCCCGCCCTCCAGTCTGACATCGTTGGGTGGACGGTGCACCGTCCCCGGATTTCCTTTGAGCATGCGCATGATGCCAGCCTGCTCTTGCTCACGGTCTTTGACCATGCTGGTCAAAACAAAAGCGTCGTCGATGACTACGCCAATGTCCCGTGCGAACACCTGATTGAATCCCAGCGATTCGGGACGTTTGATTTGGACTCCATGCGCGTCGAGAGCGTCCGCAAAAGCATCCAACTCACGGACCACATCGGATTCATGGGGATAGGTGCCCCGTTCAACGTGTTTTCTCGATTGGGGGTCGTAGGTGTCTTCCAGTTTCGGCGCGGGACCCATTCCGGCCCCGATGCCTACCATGACCGCCTCCAAAGGCTGCCATTCATCTTGAATATTCCAGGCGATGGATTTCATCAACGCCTGGGATTATCGCTCGGATGTAGGGTCATTCGCCCGACGGTGGCGCAGGGCTTCCACCATGGCATTGGCACCCATCATGGATGCAGCTCCTGATTCATTGAAATTCGGTGGCAGGAAGCACCAATGCGCTGAGTCCACATGGCTTACAGCCCAAATACGGTTCAAGCCAGAGACTTCCCAATACCGGAGGGGCAGGGAATCACCGGGCGCTAGCGGCGCTTCTTTGTATACAGCATTCCCTTTGCCGTAATTCGATTCCACCATGCCTTTCATGCCGTCGGGACGCGGACCGTCGTAATGAGGATGAAATTCGACGAAGTGACTTAGTTGCATATTGAGCAAAACCACTTCTTGATCTCCGTCGGAGAAAGTGGGACTGGCGTACAAAATTTCAGCCGCTGCCGTTCGGTTTTTCACCCCGCGCTCGGTCCAGTGGTCCAATGCTTCAATGCTGCTTTTTACGAAGGTTGTGTCGCCTTGTTTTTTGTGCATGGGAAAGTAATGCATCAGGTCGGCCCAACGGCCCTCGTTGGTTGCGGCGAAGTATTCAGTCAAGTCGCGTGTGATTATTTCCAATGTGTCGGATGAAATAAAGGCATGCAGCGCATCTTCCGAAATTGTTACCTGCTCAATTTGGTCACCACTGAGTTGAGGGACGTCTTGAGCGCGGGAAACGGGTGAGGAGGGCGAGTCGCAGGAAACCCACATCCCGACGATGAGACATAGACCTGCAAATGGCAATAAAGAACGATTTCGAGGCATGGAGCAAAAATAGCTCCTTAATTGGGAAACTGTCCCTTCGATTTCAATTGCATTTGCTGGACGATGAGCGCCTTGAATTGGACGGTCTCAATAAATCGTGCATGGCGTTTTTCTTCGCTCTTGCATTGCAGCACATCGTGCCTTTCGATGGGGTTGAAATCATAACGCACCATGGCTTCAGTCAGGGATTGCACCGGACCCTGTTCCTCCGCTTTGCTGCCTTGTGATTTCCAGTAGTTGGCCAGCGCTTGAATGTATTCGGTGGCGCCTGCAGGAACGTCCCAGTTTTTCCAAGATTGTACCCGGTCAATGGTGCCCATGGGATACGGCGGTTCGTTGCCAGGATGGGTGACGTTGATTTCGTTGGTGGTGAAAAGGTTGACGCATTGCACGACGGCATCTCGCTCACCGGAACGTCCCGGTTCAGTTGCGAACACGAGGCGCACAATACCCCCGTAAATGGGTGCATCGAACGAGTGTGGATTGGAAGGGGTGTGGTACGCGATTCCGAACTCTTCAACTTCATTGTTTTCCAATGCCAAGAAAAGGCGTTGGTACCTCGGTTCAAAGATGTGAAGTGCTAGGCGTTCTCCAGGCAAGGGCAGTAAGCCCAACGGAAAAAGTGGGATAGAAGTAAGGGGTAATTGCACAGTACTAAAGGAACACAAGTGCCCTTGAGAGGTTCCTGTTTTTGTTCACCTCATACTACCCCCTGGGGCTCAAGGTCTTACAGCCATCCCGTAATACGCTTTTTGACCATTCGGATACAGGCCTTCAACGAGCAATCCGCCCTCAAAATCTTCAAATGCGGCGGACACGTCTTCCGGACCTGCGATGGAACGGGAATTGATTTTGGTGATGATGAATCCTTTCCGGATTCCCGCCTTCGAAAACTTCCCTTGCCCCAAGGAAATTACCTGTGCACCGCCCTCGGTTCCCAGCTCTGCTGCAACGGCCGAAGCAACGGGAGCCAGACCAGCGCTGGCCGTTTCGAGCCAGATGTTCTGTTCACTTGATGTTTTGTCTGTTTTCGCTGTGAAGTCTGTTTGGCCATCCCTGGACTTGAGCTGGACGCGAGCTTCCGATGTGGATCCGTCTCGTGCGTATTTGACTTCAACCACATCACCAGGGTGATACCGTGCAATGCACTCTTGGAGCTCGGGAAAATTCCCAATGGGCATTCCGTCGATTGCCAACACGACATCGCCTTGGCGTAGCTTCGATTCGGCGGCACCACTTTCCGGTACAATCCCGGTGATGGCGCATCCGGAGATGGACTCCAATGCGAGTTCTTCTGCAAGTGCTTCAGTAACCGGGGTGATTTGAATGCCGAGGTAGGCACGGCGTACCTCGCCGAAGTTCAACAGATCGCCTACAACCTTTTCGACGATGGTCGAAGGCACCGCGAAGGAATACCCGCTGTAGCTGCCCGTCCTTGAGGCTATTGCGGGGTTGATGCCAATCAACTCACCGCGCGCATTGACCAGTGCGCCGCCGCTGTTTCCGGGATTGACAGCTGCATCGGTTTGGATGAACGATTCAATCGGGTACTCCATGGTGCGCGGGTCTCCACGCAGGATGTTGATGTCGCGGGATTTCGCTGAGACGATACCAGCAGTCACAGTCGACGTCAAATCGAATGGATTGCCCACGGCCAAGACCCAATCACCGATGCGCACTTCACTCGATGCACCAAAATCGACGGTTGGAATGGCCCCGGATGGTTCAATTTTTAATACCGCCAAGTCCGTCGCGGGATCCGTACCAACTAAGGTCGCTGGAAAAGACCGGTTGTCATTCAATGAGACCACGACTTCGTCGGCCTGTTCAATCACGTGGTTATTGGTAACGATGTACCCGCGTTCATCGATGATGACACCTGATCCGGAACCCTGCGCAATGCGTTCGGGTGTTCCGTAGCCGAACAGCTCAAACCACGGGTTTGCCGGTCCTCCCTGGCGCTGGACAGTTTTCACGTGAACCACGGCATCGACGGTGCGCTCTGCCGCTTCGACAAAGGAAGGCGCTTCTGCGGCCGATGAAATGTTGGATGCAACGGAGGTGAAAACGGGGTTGTAGTGTGGTTGAACTTCTTGTTCTTCGGGGGCGTAGGACTGCAAAGTCAAGAGGGCACCAAGGCATCCGGTGCTCAAGCCAATGGCGGCTGAAATCAATGGGTGTTTCATCGTGAACGTCTCGTTGTGGATTGTTCAAAACAACACGACGCAGCGCTGAAATCGCACCGTGATTTTCTAAAGAAAACCTAACCGGTTTCTTAACGGGCGTTAAACGGCTTACTTGGCCAAGCCAATTTCGCGCAGGCGCTGTTCGAGGTATTCACCTGCGCTGATGGGCGGATCAACGGGGTCCGTTCCCGCTTCCACCAAGTGGGGCATAGCATCAAGCCGCATGTCCGGCTTTGGGTGGCAGAAGAACGGCATGGAGAATCGAGGCTTGCTCCATTCCGAGCGCGGTGGATTCACAACACGGTGCGTGGTTGACTTCAATCGGTGGTTCGTCAACCGCTGGAGCATGTCGCCCACATTGACCACGATGTGCTCGGGTAAGGCTGTGATGGGAATCCACGCATTGTCATGCCTGAGCACCTCCAATCCCGAGGCGGATGCACCCACGAGCAAGGTGATCAAGTTGATGTCCTCATGCTGCCCGGCTCGGACCGCCGAATCGGGTTCTGCGGTGATGGGTGGGTAGTGAATGGCCCGAAGAATGGAATTGCCCCCTTTGACCCAATCATCGAAGTAGAATTCATCCACGCCAAGGTGAATGGCGATGGCACGCAGCATGGTCTGTCCGAGTGATTCAAGCGCTTCGAATGTCGCGACGGCAGTCTGTTGAAACGCCGGGCATTCGGCCACCTCATCGTTGCTTGGAAAATGCTTTGGATCGTGGTTGGTGGGCGGATGGGGTTGTCCCACCTGCCAGAACTCCTTCAAATCTGCCGCCTCACTATCCTTTGCGTGTTCAATGCCCATCGATACAAATCCTCGCTGGTTGTTCGCTTCCGGACGTGCGTACTTGCGTTTCGCTTCAGCAGGCAGGGCAAAAAACCCTTCAGATTCACTGTAAAGGCGCGCAATCAAGTCATCCGATATGCCGTGCCCGTGGATGGCGGCAAAACCAATGGTTTCGTACGCCTCACCGAGGGCTGCGGCAAAAGCTGCCTTCTCCTGTTCATCACCATGGATGAAAGCGCGAATGTCGAGGGTGGGGATGCCTGCTAGGAGGCTGGGGTCTGAGTGGGCCATACCGAAGAATCCGTTTCGTGGGACATTGAATGTACGAATGTATCGGTAAGTTTTTCCGTCGAGGCCTGCCAAGCACAGTGTTTTTCAACCCATTCACGTGACAAACTTCCTGCTGACTGAGCCTCCTTGGTGTCGTTCAATAAACGGTCAACGTGGCGCGCCAATCCTTCCGGCGAGTTGGCGACGTGCAATGGCACGGTGGTGTCCAATGCAGGAAAACCGCTGGCGACATGTTGAGTCGTGACGCACGGAAGCTGCATGGCCATGGCTTCGAGGATTTTGTTTTGCTGCCCTGTGCCAATGCGCAACGGGGCGACGAAAAGCGTCGCCGATGCGTATGCGCTGCGAATGTCCTCCATCCAGCCGGTGACTTCAACATTTTCTTTAGCTAGGGCGCGCACTTCCGGGGCCGGATCGGTACCCGCGATGACCACCTTGACGCCGGGGGTGTGAACATGGGGAAGGACATCGTTGACCAGTTGTTTCGCCGCGTCCACGTTGGGTGGGTAGCTCATGTTACCAGAGAACAGCAATACGCGTTCTTCCTGCGGATCATCAGCAAAGTGAATCCGGCTGATAAATTCGGTGTCAATGCCGTTCGGTACGACGTTGATGTGGTGATTCTCGGCGTGTTGAATAAGCTTTCGATCGGCGCCGCTGATGATGGTTTTGCCGTCGAAGTAGTCGAATACGGTCGATTCAAAGCCCTTGAGACGGCGGTATTCAATCCGGTACAACCACCTCAAAGGCAGTGGAGCGAGTCGCGATTGACGTGCGATTCCAGCACTCAGCGCATCCATGTAGTCGATGACCTTCGGAATGTGGTGCATATGCTGTACGTAGGTCGCCATGCGGACCAATTGGCAATAGATGATGTCGGGCTGAATGTCCGCGATGTATTGATCCAGCTTGCGTTTCGCCGAACGCTGGTAAAACCAGTGCACTTGGAACGGTCGCGCACTGAATGGAGCCATTGCAAGCCTCAAGAACCGTTTCGCCGCACTCATGCGGTGGACCAAGAGGCCTTTTGTGATGCTGCTCAGCGGTGTGTTCTCGCTGTCGGTGAGGGATTCCTTGCCCGAGGTCAGGCAGAACAAATACACATCATGGGTTTTGGCCAATTCCCGCATCTGGTGGTAAGCACGCAGCTTATCTCCCTTATCCAGTGGCCAGGGCAGCCTCGACGTGAGCACGAGAATTTTCACAGGTCAAAGATGCGTTGGATGGAGTGGACGAGCGACTGGGTCAGGGCTTGATTGGAAAATTCAGCCTCGATGAACGCGCGCGCTGCTTCTCCCATTTCCTGTGCTTGTCGCTGGTTATGATGCAAATCGATGATGCGTTGCGCAAAAGAACTTGCGTCATCTGCGATGAAGAAGTGCGTTCCGTTTTCACCATGGATGCCTTCCATTCCGAGGGACGTGGAGACCACAGGGCGTCCGGCCGCCATGGCCTCAATCGCCTTGATGCGCATCCCGCTGCCCGAACGCAGAGGGATGACCATGATGCCCGAATCGCAGAGGACGTCCCAAGCGTTTGGGACCTCTCCCAAGACGGTCGTGTTGGTGCGGTGCACGTCCAATTGGTCGTTGAATTTCCGTCCCGCGAGTTTCAATTGGGCTTCAGGGAGTTCGCGCAGCACAGTGGGCCACACCTGGTCCAAGAACCACTGAACGCCCTGTACGTTGGGATCCCAGTCCATCGCCCCGATGTGAAATACATGATCAATAGGCCCCGGTGTTGCTGGAGGCAATTCTTCCTGGTCAAGTCCAAAGGGCAATGTAAATACCGGACAGGAGCACCCCAATGCCTTGAAGTCCGCCTGATCCTTCGCCGAAATGGCGGCAATGGCATCGAAATCATGCAGCGCGTTGACCTCGTAGGATTTCAAGCGTTCGGCTAGGTGCTGTAGGTACATGCGCTTGGTGAATGCCTCGGTTTCAGTGGCCATCAATTCCCAAATGCGGTGCTCAACGTTGTGGGCCCGCAGGACCATGGGGCCATCGCAGTACTGCCGCACAAGGGGCAGGTACGGGGCGGTGAACAAGCTCTCGAAAATCACCAGGTCGAATACTTGGCGCTGCAGCACGTGCACCAGCAACTGTTCAAATTCGGGCGCGTGGAAACGGCTGATGTTGTAGCTGTCGCCTGTCAGTAGATTGGCGAAAGCGTCCACGCGATTGACCCGCGTATCCAGGTGAACCGTTTCAATGCCTGTTTGCTCGATGTATTTGGGTTCCACTTCCTCGGCACACCAGGGATGCTTCTCCGTAGCTATGGAGAGCAGTTTCACCTCATGACCGTCGGCCAGCAGCCCGCGGGTCATGGCATCCATGGCCCTGCATCCTCCGTCCTTGCTCGGACGTGGGGGTTTGTGGCAGAGTTGAAGAATGCGCATGCCTCAGTTGGATTTTCGGAAGAAGTGAACCGGCCAATTGATTTGGAACGCTTGCGCATCCCGCATGGCCTGCCGTGTAAAGTAGATCGCAAAGGGGAGCAGTGCGAGCGAGCTCATCCACATGCCGAATGCGGGTGTCACCGTTCCCGCTTTGACCATCTGCTCACCGATCATGGACAAGATGTAAAAGGCAAGAAAAATCCCAATGGCAAGAACCGTTGGCATGCCCAAGCCGCCTTTCCGTATGATCGCTCCGAGGGGTGCGCCGATGAAAAACAGCAACACACAACTCAGTGCCAAAAAGAATTTCCGGTGCCATTCGATGGCGTGCCGGTTCATGGCTCGAACCCGTGTGTCTGCGTTTTCAATGCCATTGGCTATTCCTTGTCGGGTGTTGCGGGCTAAGCTGCGTGCGCCATCAAAGGCCATGCGTCGCTCGGTGGGTGATAACACCGTCCATAGCGGACCCGTTGCCTCGGCTGCGCCAACCGCGGTGACAGTATCCCGCAACAACACCGTTTGACGTCCACCGTACAATTCAACTTCCTCCAGGCGTTGGTCGACAAGTCCCCGCAGGGAATCCATCGCCATGCCCAGTTGCGCCACGGTCATCATCTCGTGGGCGCGTTTGAAGAGGCCTTCATCGGCCTTGCTGAAGTCCAGCGAAGCGAGGTCAATTTCGAACTCTTGCCGTTCAAACGATGAAGCGATGTGGGGGTGAAGGCGTTCTTTTCGGCGCTTGGATTGCTCAAGGTCCTCCTCGTAACTGAAGCCGTTGTTCAACGCAATGGTGAGGCGGTTGCCTTGCTGGACCATCGTGCCCTGCTCAGCGCGAATCACGCGTGAAACGCCGGTTTCTCCCTCGCGGTGGTCATGGATGAGTACATCATTCAAGGTACCGTCCTCTTCCTTGCTTTCGATGCGGATCGCAAACCCTTCGATGCCGTTGTAAAATGCTCCGGGGACAAGATTCAAGGTTGGTTTTTTTTGCGTGACCGAGAAAAGCAACGCACGAAATTTGAGGTTCGCAACCGGCCATGCGGCGTTGGAGAACCAAAAGGCCCCCATTGAAATCAAGAGCATGGTGACGATCAATGGCCGAAAAATGCGGAACACCGAAAGCCCCGCAGATTTGAGGGCAGTGAGTTCATTCCGTTCGGCTAGCGAACCAAAGGCCATGATGGAGGCTACGAGGATGGCCAGGGGAAGGGCGAGGTTTACCAGCCGCGCTGATGCGTAAATCATCAGCTCTGCGATGACCCAGGGTGCCAGTCCTTTGCCAATCAAGTCATCGGCGTAAACCCACAAGAATTGCATATCCAAGATGAACAACGCCACGGGCATGGTGACGGCAAAGGGTGCCAAAAATGACCGCAACAAGAGGCTCGCGAATCGTCTCACGTTTCAAAGATAGGATGCTGTAACTTGCCGTCGCTAACCAGATAACAACGCAGCCATGTCCTTAAAATTATTTACCCAATCAGCGATTGTTTTCGCTGCAGCATCCTTGGCTTTGATTGGCTGTGGAGACGGCAGCGGATCCAATGACGGCGCAGTTTCAGATGACTGGGCGCCAAGCGTCGCAACCGAAAAGGGAGCGAGTGAGCCGGACGCCAGCGGATTCGTGTGGCAAACCGAGCAATTCGCAGACCTCAAGATGATTCGGTACCAAGTGCCCGGATGGGACCAACTTTCCCCCAAGCAACGGGCGTTGGTCTACTGCTTGAACCAAGCGGGCCTGAGCGGTCGGGACATGATGTACGACCAGAACAACCGGTATAACTTGCGCATCCGTCACTTGCTCGAGACCATTTATACAGGTTTCGCGGGTGACAAGTCGACGAAAGGATGGAATCGCTTCGAGACGTATTTGAAGCGCATTTGGTTCTCCAACGGCATCCACCACCACTATGCGAACACCAAGATCATGCCCGAGTTTTCTCAAGCCTACTTTACCGAGTTGGTCGAAGCGGTTGGTGCTGAGGTGTCAGATGAACTGATGGCGGTCATCTTTGATCCAACGGTGGAAGCGAAAAAAGTGGAGCAAGATGCCACCAAGGGATTGGTAGAGGCCTCTGCTGTGAATTTCTACGCTCCTGACGTGAGCACAGAGGAGGCACAAGCCTACTTGGCAAGCATTGTCGACGAAGGCACCCGAACGCCGGTGGAGTACAGTTTGAATTCTCGTTTGGTCAAAAACGCGGCTGGTGAAATTGAAGAGCAGGCTTACCGTGTTGGAGGTCTCTATGGAGAAGCCTTGGAGCAAGTGGTCTTCTGGCTCAATCAAGCGTCGCAATACGCTGAAAACGATAAGCAAGCTGCTGCGCTGCGCAACCTCATCGCCTACTATGAAACAGGTGACCTGGAGAAGTGGCAGTTGTACAACATCAACTGGGTGCAAGACACCGAAGGCGATGTGGACTACATCAACGGATTCGTCGAGGTGTACAACGACCCATTGGGGTACACCGGTAGCTACGAGACCATCGTACAAATCAAGGACTTCGACGCCAGTGAGCGCATGAAAGTCCTCATGGACAATGCGCAATGGTTCGAAGACCACATGCCGTTCATGGACGCCCACAAAAAAGAAGAGGTGGTCGGCATCACGTACAACGTTGTGAACGTAGCCGGTGAAGCCGGTGACGCGTCACCCAGCACGCCCATCGGGGTGAACTTGCCAAATTCGAATTGGATCCGTGTGGTTCACGGTTCCAAATCCGTGAGTTTGGGCAACATCGTGAGCGCTTACGACAAGGCGAGCGGCGGTGGATTGCTAGCTGAGTTTGCACACGACGACGTCGAGGTCGCTCGTGCTGAAAGCCATGGCGCATTGGCCGGAAAGTTGCACACGGCGATGCACGAGGTTATCGGTCACGCTTCTGGAAAACTGGAAGATGGAGTGGGTGAGCCTAAGCAGACCATCAAAGAGTACAGCTCCACCTTGGAGGAAGGCCGTGCGGATTTGGTGGCCTTGTACTTTATGCTGGACGAGAAGATGGTTGAACTCGGATTGATGAAGACCCTCGAGACCGGCAAGTCTGAATACGACAGCTACATTCGAAACGGCATGATGCTTCAATTGCGTCGTTTGGAACAAGGCGCGGACATCGAGGAAGCGCACATGCGCAACCGTGCGTGGATCAGCCACTGGTGCTTTGAGCGCGCGAAAGAAAGCGGCGCCATTGTCAAGGTGGAGCGCGACGGAAAGACGTTCCTTGATATCAAGGACTACGAAGTCTTGCGCGGCTTGTTCGGAGAGCTGTTGCGGGAAGTGCAGCGCATCAAGTCACAAGGTGACTATGAAGCGGCCAAGGCTTTGGTAGAAGGGTATGGCGTCAAGGTAGACCAAGCCATCCACGAAGAAGTGCTAACCCGCTCGGAAGCACTCGGTATCGCCCCATACGGCGGATTCATCAATCCTGAAATGCAGGCCATGTACGTGGAAGACGGCATGATTGGGGATGTCAAATTGGTCTATCCAGATGACTTTGCTACTCAAATGCTGAATTACAGCCAGAACTACGGATTCCTTCCGTTGAATAACGATTACGTAGCGGAATAACGAAAACGACCGGCCCGTGCAACGAAATGCACGGGTCGGTTGTTTTGTATCCGATTGAAACCAAGAACCATGCGCATTATTCTCACCCTCGCAGCCGCTATTTTCGCTGCTTTTGCTGTAAACGCTCAATCTCCTTTCCCGTGTGAGTTGTCAGGAGGTGAAGGCGATCCAGCCACAGGTGGATTGTCCCAAACTCAGGTCGGTCAATACCACGACAACAGTAACTTCTTCAACATCATCGAGCTCTACCAACCGGTGACGTTGGTTTCGGCGAAGGTGTTTGCCAATGGGGCTGGTCCGCGCACGTTGGCCTTGTTTTCACCCGATGGTGATGTGTTGATGACGGAAGTGGTAGACATCCCCGATGGAGAGAGCATCGTTGAATTCGGATGGGATGTGGGACCGGGGTCCGTGGGATTGGGCAGCCTGTCCAACGATCCTCAACTGTGGCGCGATGACCTGAACAGCGACATCAACTACCCTTATGAGATTGGAGATTATGGCGCCATTACGGGGACCAATATCCAAGGAGACAACGAATTCAATTACTATTATTTCTTCTACGACGTAACGCTTGCCCCCCAGGGCCCAACGGTGAATTCCGGCGGTTACCCGTGCGACAATGTGGAATTGATGGACGTAGAATCATTGAGCGTCCTCGGTGGAGGGGACAACGGCAATGACTGCTGGGGTTGGGTCGACCACGAAACGGGCCGTGAGATTGCCATTTTCGGACGTTCCAATGGCACATCCTTCATCGACGTCACGGACCCAACCGACATGAAGTACTTCGCCAACCTTCCAACTGCCACGAGCCCGAGTTTGTGGCGTGACATCAAGGTATACGGCGAGTACGCGTACATCGTATCCGAAGCGGGCGATCATGGCTTGCAAATCGTCCACATGCCCAATTTGATGGGGTTGTCAACGGATGAGGTGACGACCATTTCTTCTGACGGTTACTACAGCGGATTTGGGAACGCCCACAACATCATGATCAACGAGGAAACAGGGTATGCGTACCCGATTGGCACCAATACCTTCAACGGCGGATTGCACGTGCTCGATTTAAGCGATCCATTGAATCCAGAGCTTGTTGGTGCGTATGATGGTGCGTATTCCCACGACATTCACCCCATTGTGTACAACGGTCCGGACCAAGACTACGCTGGCAAGGAGGTGGTGGTGTGCTTCAACGGTTACAATGGCATATCCATTGTCAATGCCGAGGACAAAAGCGACATCCAGCTCATTTCGCAAGTGTCGTATGCCCAATCCGGCTACACCCACCAAGGCTGGGTCGGTGAAACTCATCGCTTTTGCTACTTCAACGACGAGTTGGACGAGTCCAATTTTGGCAACAACACACGCACGTACATCATGGACATCGAAGACCTCGATGCTCCAGAGATCATTGGTTTCTTCGAGGCTCCCGTCGAATCTGTGGACCACAATATGTACATCATCGGAGACAAGATGTACCAGTCCAACTACCTGAGTGGATTGCGCGTGTTGGATTTAAGCGGTGCGGCAACGGGAAGCTTGGAATTGGTCGGTTATTTCGATACCAATCCTGAATCCGACGCGCCTTCCTTCAACGGCACGTGGAGCAACTACCCTTATTTCCCGAGCGGTAACATTGCGGTGAGTACGTTTACGCACTTCTTTATGGTCCGCCCCTCTGACGCGATTGCTCCCAATCCGGTAACGGTGGAGGAGCCGTCGACTGCCATGGCACCTGCCGTATACCCCAATCCGGCCCAATCGACCATTCAACTCGAGGGCTTCGATGGGGAAGCCCACTTGGCCTTGTATGGCATGAATGGGCAATGGGTTAAGTCTTGGGAGGGATTGCCTGCGACAACAGGCTTGCACTTGGC
>CALKYI010000467.1 GCA_938003665.1 uncultured Flavobacteriales bacterium | reverse complement strand
TTGGTACTATGTGGCCTTCCCAAGGGGCCTTCGTTCCGGACGGAAAAACCTTTCAAGACAGTGTGGCCGAATTGGCATCGGTGCACCTAATGGCCAGCATCCTCAACGCCGATGACCAACCTTAAGCGGCAATTGGTGTGGGTATGGGGGTGCCTCGTGGCCTTGCTCATCGGGACAGTCTTGTCCAAGTTCGGGGCCATCGACATGGACTTCCAACAAGACGAAGCATTTCGGAATTGGACTGGTAGTGTGCTCCTGGTATCGATCCTGGCGCAGTGGGCCCTTTCCCTTGGACGCTTGATTTATCAAAGACAGGGAGCGCAATGGGACGATTGGGTGGAGGTGCACCAAGCGTTGGCTTGGGCCGTGCCCTTGCTGGCTTTGGTTCATTCGGTACAGTTGGGTTACGGACTGCTTGGTCTCTTGCCACTGGCCCTTTTCGCATCGTTGGTGTTTGGCTCTTGGGTGTCGCTCAAGGAAGAGGGCCGAAAATGGTTGCCGTATCACCTCATTTTTGCAGCGGTGACCCTCGCCGGCTCATTGATGCATCTCTGGCGCGTGGTTTATTTCCGTTAGTGGGATTTTTTGTCAGTTCCGTGGCGTTTTTGCTCGGCCGATGTGCCTAGTTTTGCATTGTGACTTTGGCGTCCAGTCATCGAGCGTTTTGGGCTTTTGCCCTCGGGTTGCTTTCCATCGTGTGTTGGGTAGGGATGCCCTGTGCCTCTGCGCTGAATTGGGGGGAGGAAGAAGTGGTGTGGTTCATGACCGACGCGGACGATGAACGCGGTGAGGAAAACAAGCAAGGTGAGGAAGAGGCCGCAGACGACGAGGTGAAGAAGTGGTCGGAATGGTCGGAATGGAATGCTGAAGCCTTGGCGCTGCACGAGCTCAATCGCACGGCGACAGCGCACAGGAATTGGGATTCTCCCTTCCGCAAGGGTGTGTTCGAGCCCCCAGAAATGAAAGCGTAATGGTCAAATCAGCCTGCTGTAGGCTGCCCGTTCATTCGTTTTTCATTTAACTCTCGAAATCCATGTTTCAGCATATTGGTAAGGATGCTCCAGCATCCTTGGTTGTTTTTTTGGTCGCTTTGCCACTCTGCCTTGGCATTGCATTGGCCTCGGGCGCAGAGCCCATCGCCGGCTTGATTGCCGGCATCATTGGCGGACTCATTGTTGCACCCATTTCCGGAAGCCACGTTGGTGTATCCGGACCGGCGGCTGGCCTCGCGGTCATTGTCTACGACGGCATTCAGGAGGTCGGCTTTGAGGCGTTCTTATTGGCCGTAGTCATCGGTGGCTTGGCCCAGTTGGTGTTGGGCATCGTCAAGGCTGGCGTGGTCGGAAAGTACTTTCCTTCAAGCGTCATCTCAGGGATGTTGGCCGCCATTGGAATCATTATTTTCATCAAGCAAATCCCACATGGTTTGGGCTACGCTGGCGCTGAGGGAACCACCAAGGCCGACAAGGTTTTTGATGTGCTCTTGCTCCTGGGCGATAACATTAGCTACGCTTCAGCGACGGCGACGGTAGTTACATTCGTGTGCCTTGCCATCTTGCTCTTGTGGGAAACGTCGTTCATGAAGGCGCAAAAGTTCACGAAGGTGCTGTCGGGTTCATTGACAGCTGTCCTTGCGGGGATTGTGGTGCACCTCATCACGCGCAGCGGAGCTGGTGCTCTTACGACAAAACAACTGGTCGATGTGCCAACAGGCCACGCGGCCAGCGGCATTGATCCTTCAGCATGGGGGTCGCTGTTGACGTTCCCTGATTTCTCGGCCATTGGCGACAGCGCCATTTGGATTCTGGCAGCCACCATTGCAGTAGTTGCGAGTTTGGAAACCCTGCTCTGTGTCGAGGCGACGGACAAATTGGATCCGGAGCAACGCGTCACACCCACCAACCGAGAACTGCTGGCACAAGGAGTAGGGAACACCGTTAGTGGCTTAATTGGTGGCTTGCCAATTACCCAGGTGATTGTGCGATCGTCTGCCAACATCCAGACCGGAAACGCCACCGAGCTCAGTGCGAGTTTGCACGGTGCGTGGTTGCTTTTATTCGTCCTGTTGGCGCCCACGCTCCTGACCTACATTCCACTCGGCAGCCTCGCGGCGGTACTCTTCGTGGTAGGGTATAAACTTGCCAAGCCGGCCACGTTTAAGCGCATTTATGACAGCGGCATGAAGCACTTCATTCCGTTTGTGGTGACCATCTTGGCCATTGTCTTCATCGACTTGCTCAAGGGCTTGGGCATCGGCTTGGTCGTCGCCTTGGTTTGCGGCCGCCTCATGGCCGATAAGTCTGAATAAGTTGCAACAACGAACACATAGAAAAGGTGCAGTGGCCATTGGAGCCGCTGTCCTTTTTTTGTGTGCGGCGACGGGGTGCGTCAAAAATCCCGACTGCACGCCGGTCCTGAATGAGGACTGTTATTACCCCATGGTCGTCGATCCCGTATGTGGATGCGATGGCAATACCTACATGAATTCGGTGAAGCCGGTTGCTACGGTATCACGGAGTTCACCCCTGGAACCTGCCCATGAGTTGATTTGGCAGGATTCGCGTACATTGAGGCCTACCCAAGATGTCGTTATTTACCAACAATTCCGTGCGAATCGATGCCCTGCCCACCCTCATGGCAGAAGAGTTTGAAGGGCTGCCATCGCGGTACCTTAAACTGCGGGCTGCCGTTTACACAGGCGTCATGTTGCTGCTCTTCTTGGGGGTTGGAACGGTTTCGTGGTTTGAATGGCAGGAGGTCGGTACCCTCCGTTGGGGGGTGTGGGTAGCGGTAGGGGCTGTTGTGTTGTTCGGCTCGGGGTGGGCCATTGAAGAAATCAAAGGGTTTCCACTGCGAGGTGTGCTTGTGCGAGAACATGATTTGAGTTACCGGTCGGGTTTTTTCAAGCGCGAGACGGTCACGGTTCCCTTCAATCGCATCCAGCACAGCGAAATCGCCCAAGGCCCTGTCGCTCGGGCCTTCGAGGTCTGCACGCTGAAGCTTTACACAGCTGGAAATTCAGGAGCAAACCTGCGCGTACCCGGTATGGACGTGGAGCGAGCGAAGCGCCTCAGGCAACTTTTGGATGAGCGAGTCAGAACAACATAAGGCACCTGCGGTGCAGCCTGACTCCGGTATGGATGCGACGGTCCCACCTCCGCGCCGGCAGCACCCGGCGGGGGTTGTTCAGTATTTCATCAGGTACTTGTGGTTCTTTTTGCGAAGTGGATGGCCAGCTCTTGCGGGATTGGCCGTCAATGACACCTTTTTGAATTATGCAAAGTGGTTGGGGATCGGTGTGTTGCTCCTCGTTTGTGCAATCGCCGTTTTACAGCACATGCGATTTACGTTTCAAATCACCCCGGATTCACTGATCATTCGAAAAGGTATTTTGGAGCGGGAGCGTGTCACTGTCGCTTTTGAGCGCATTCAAATGGTGAACCTCGAACAGTCGATCTGGCAGCGTCTTTTTGGTGTGATGAGCGTGAAGGTCGACACGGCAGGAACAGCAGGCGCCGAGGTGGAGATTGCCGCACTCAAGGTGGAGGATGCGAAGGCGGTCAAAGCAGTTTTATCCTCGGTGGAGGGCGTGGGGCAGGTCGCCACGTCTGACGCGGAATCCGAATCTATTCCGGAAGGAGAGGAGTTGATTGCGCTGTCGTGGAATCGGTTGTTTAAAATCGGTTTGACACAAAATCACTTGCGGAATGCACTGATTGCTGTTGGGTCAATTGTTGCGTTAGCAGAACCTTTGGAGCGAACGCTGACGGACTGGCTTTCGGATGTTCCGACGTATACGTGGTTCGTGCTAAAATTTTTATGGGTGTTGCTCATTCCCCTTTTTACCATCGGCGCCGTCGTTGTAGGGATGCTGGTCTCGCTGATCGGTGCGGTGTTGAGGTACTATAACCTGCAGGTGAATGCTCGGGCAGAGGGGCTGGAGTTGTCTGGAGGGTTGCTCAAAAAATTCGAGTTCAAGATTCCGTTGCACAAGGTTCAGCTTTTGGAAGGCAGTAGCAGCGTATTGCAACGATTGGTGGGCTTTGAGACGTACAAAGTCCACCAAGCTCGCGCCCAATCAGATGCGACTGAAGGGGGAGTGAACATGGCGATCCCAGGATTGGAATCCGATCATGCCGATCGCCTTCATGCGATGCTGTTTCCACCATTTGGTGACAAGACAGAGACGATTAAGCCTCACCAACTCATGCTGATTCGCATGTTGATGTTCCGGGCTGTTGTCGTGGTGCCGTTCTTCATCTGGGGTGATGGGTGGATGCAGATCGCCGCGGTTCTTTGGTGCGTTTGGTTAACTGTCGCAGCGGTAAATCAGTACCGCGGCGTCGAGTTGACATTATCTGCGGAGCAACTGATCATGCGCACTGGGTGGCTCCGCAAAAAGCACCTCCGAACGGAATTGCGCAAGGCACAACGTGTTGTTCTGACTGAAAGCTGGTTGATGCGCCGTCGCTCGCTGGCTCACGCACGCATTTACACGGCCGCAGGCCCCGTCGTGGTTCGGTTCATTCCGAAGATAACAGCAAGACAATTGCGAGACTTGGTGCTGTACGAGGTGGAATCGACGAATCGACCGTGGATGTGATCACGCCAGCAATGCAGCTTCTGTGGCTTCAATGATGAGCTGCGAGGTGCCTTGGTAGTCCTTCGGGAACGTCGTGTTCCTTAATACGCCCAATGTCGCCTGACTCTCTTTGTGATTTCCTTGCTTAGCGAGGACCCACGCCATGGCCAATTGCGTTTGCTTTTTAACGCACTCCTCCATCCAATGCTGCGAAGTGATGAACAGCAGCTCATGTTCGACGATGAGTTGCTCCAAGAGTTTTGCTTCATCAAAAGCCACCAACAGAGGCGTTATGGCCTTGAAATAGAAGATGGCTTGGTTGGCAGGTGGACTGAAGTGCCCTCCCAAGGCATCTGCGTCTACTCCGTTCAGGAGGTAGTCCAATACTGCGATACGTCCCTCAAGAATGGAGAAATAATCACCGCTTGGAATCTTTTGAAAGTGTTCTAGGGCCAGGCCGTTATCGCCAGCAAGCAACGCCCGAGTAGCCAATAAACTATGGCCAAAGGCCTGATGCTCTGAATCGTTTGAAGTACTTAACATCATTTCGATGTGATGGCCGTATGCCCCTTTCAATTCCATCAAAGGCACGTAAAAAGACAGCACCAAGTTGATGAACGGGGTCTCCGTCATCAGTCGCTCGATAAAAGCGTCGTCTTGAACAGTGTGAAATTTTGGGCCGACATAGTGCGCAAAAACAGAGATAATAGCATAGTACGTATGCCTACCGGCGTCCACGGGTTGAAGGGCTTGAAACAGCCGGATGATGCGTTCGTGATCGTTCTGTTCCAGCCGCAGGTTGATCAAGTGGCCTGCCATCATCACCGCTTCCATTGAAATGTCCCGTTCGATGAGGCGGTTGATGTAATACTCGTCAATCTCCACGTTCTGCACCTGAAGCCGAACCAATAGCTCAACCATGTCCTCCTCGTTCTTGAGGCGGTCCAGGAATTCATCGCAAGATTCGTACCCTACAAAATTCGCCAAGTTGTCGAGCGTGGACTTTCGAAACTGTCCGTCAAAGGACACCAGGCCAAAAAATCGCCGCAAAGTGTGGCTTGCTACCTTTTTACCCGTTTTTGCGAAAATGGCCTCAGAAAGGGCAACGCAGTCGCGTTGGGTTTGCACAGAGTGCCCCCAAGCCTTGGTGATTTCGTTTCTACACGAGTGGATGTTGGCTTGGGTGATGTACACGGCCACAAGGGTAGTGATTTTCCTGTTACCTACGTGGTGTGCGAATGGCCTAGTTCATGACCGTCAGCACAGAGTTCATAAGTGTAGGATTTTTACCTGCGTTGCAGTCCGAATCGGAGGGCGACTTTGTACAAGTCCTGCGCCTGCTCATTGGTGATAGCATGCACTGTGGTCCAGTGGGTCAACCATTCCTCCGTCATGGGAACGGGCGCGCCAGCGGCTTGAAAGGATGCAATGGTTCGCAAAAAGTCAGCCATCACCGCTTCATTGGGCTCGAGCGCATTATTCGTGACCGTCTCCACCATGGAGCGTACTTGATCGAAATTGATGCCTTGCGCCTCGTAATTAGACTTGATGTCAGCAGTTTCATCGGGAGTCGATTGCCCGAAAGCAGATGAAACGCTAAGGGCGAGGGTAAAGAGTGCGACAGAGAAAAGATGCTTCATGTGGTAGGTGTTTATCGGAACAGAGAGATGGTGCCACTGCAGAAAGGCTGCAGTTCGGGCGTTTCATCGCATGGGTATTCAAGGATTTCCATGGTGTAGTAATACACACCTTCAGGCAATTCGTTACCAGCTTCGTCTTTGCCGGCAAATGCCGCGGTCAGCGGTGTCATGGTGTAAACCAATTGTCCCCAACGGTTGAAAATGTCGACGTTGTAATTCAAGCAAGCGCTCACTGCCGACGGAATCAAGAATACCTCATTGAAGTCGTCGCCATTGGGCGTGAATACATTCGGCACGAAGAAGCCTTCAAGGTTCAAGGCGTTTTGCAGGTAGACTTCCTGCGAGGCTGCGTACACGCATCCATAGGGGTCAGTGACCGAGAGCCCCATTTCGAAGCTTCCTGTCTGGTCGAAGAAATACGTTGGGTTGGGGAAGATGGCGACCAATTCGTTCTCCAAATACCATTCGTACCCATAAGCTTCGTTCGGATCGTTCACGGTACTGATGAGTTCGAGTTCGTTGCAGATCATTTCGAAATCGAATGTGGGCTCGATGGGCGTCGCGAGTACGTATTCTACCAAATCGATGTTGGTGCACCCGTTGCCGTCGGTGACCGAATAACTCACTTCGTAGGTGCCGGGATCGGCTCCTTCGTGCTGCAGGGTGTTGCCATTCAGCAGGTCGCCCGTCAGCGTGCCGCCGTCCGGCGTGGGGGTCAACTCGATGTTTCCATCGTACAAGCAGTAGCTGTCCTCTGCACTGCTCGAAAGATCGGGCAATGGGTTGACCGTCAACTGAACCGTGATGCTGCTGTCGCACCCGGCAGCGGTCTGCAAGACCGACGTGTATGGACCCGCTGCGGTGATGGCAGAGCCGTCGGGCATGGTGTAGCTCTCTCCAGCGCAGATGGCCGCGTTGTAGCTGATGTCATAGGCAGGATTCAGCGTCAAATCGATGGTCACGCTGCTGTCGCAGCCAAGCGTGGTCTGCAAATCGAAATTGTAAATGCCCGAAGTGGTGGGTAGGGTGCCATCTGGGAAAAGGTAGGAGCCGTCATCACACGCATCAAGTGCCACACTCATATCGTAGTTGGGTTGGAAAATCACATTGGAAGTCACTGTGCTGTCGCACCCATTGGTTTCTGAGCTCAATACCACGGTGTAAACGCCTTCTTCCGTTACGACCGTGCCGTCGCCGAGCACTACCGGCTCCCCTTCGCAGAGGGCCAAGGTGTTCTGGGTTTCGAACGGTTGAAGCATGGAGACCACCGTTGTGATGGTGCTGTCGCACTGGGCGAGCGCAGTCTCGAGTACGACCGGGAACGTGCCGGGCTCGTCGATTACGGTGCCATCCGGCAAGGTGAAGGTCTCACCGGCGCAGAGTTGCACCGGCATTTGGAAGTCGTACGTGGACTGCTCGAAGAGGTTCACGGTAACGATGCTGTCACACCCCTCTACGGAAACGTACTCCGCAATGTACGTGCCTTCCTCGTTGACTTCCGATCCGTCGGGCAGGCTGTAGCTGCCTCCTTCGCAATAGTACTCCGTGCTCTCTACTTCCAACTGATACGCAACGGTCACCGTGGCTTCAGAACTGCATCCGGAGTTGGTGCCGATCACTGTGTAAACCGTTGTTTCCGTCGGGTTGGCGGTTTGGAAAGGACCGTATCCGTTTCCGACCAAACTCTCGTTGGGCAACCATTGGAGCTGGAACGCACCGGTGGCTGATAGGGAAACGGGTTCGTTGCAGGTCGTGATGTATTCGGGGTCGACGGTGATGACCGGGTAGGGCACTACGGTTACTGTGACGTCCACCGTATCGATGCACTCTTCGTTTGAAGCAATGACATTGTACACCGTGGTTTCAAGCGGATTGACCAGGACGTTCGCTCCGTCAATGACGGTCAACCCGTCCGCTTCGAACCAATCATAATTGTCCGCACCAGAAA
This sequence comes from uncultured Flavobacteriales bacterium, assembly GCA_938003665.1. GTDB lineage: Bacteria > Bacteroidota > Bacteroidia > Flavobacteriales_D > Sanyastnellaceae > UA16. Next base: position 917 of record CALKYI010000467.1, on the reverse strand, counting down.
GGGTTAAGAAGAGGGAGTCGCCTTCACAGAATTGCGGAGCGGTGGGTTCGACCACCAGACCGACCCCGCCAATCGGCGTGATGACGATTGAGCCTTGTCCGGACACGTTGCCTCCGACGCATGAGAATCCTGCTGGCGTGAGGCTTGACCCGCCACCGCCGCCGCCGCCGCCAAGCGTGCCCGAAGCGAAGCAGTCGCTACCACCTCCGCCACCGCCGTAGTAGCCGCCTCCACCTCCACCACCAGGACCGACGTTGTAGCAAGGGTCAATGGCACCATCGCCACCAATACCAAGGCCACCGCCGTCTCCGTTGTTACCAGAACCGATCCATGGCGGGCCACCGGCACCACCAGAATTTTGCGTTGCTCCGTTTCCTCCTTGTCCAAAGGGGCTATCGCCTTCACCGCCGGCATTGCAGCCGGCATCACCGGCGTCGGCGTCCGTATTTCCTCCACCCATGCCGCCGCCGCCTGCAGCAACGACTACGCGATCCGCCAATGCCGATCCTCCAATGCGAATGTCTGATGCGCCGCCGCCGCCGCATCCAGCGTTGGCTCCACCTGCTGTTCCTCCGCCTCCGCCTCCATTGTAACCGGCGGCTGGACATCCGCCTTCACCGCCGACTCTGATTTCAAGGATTTCACCCTCCACGACGTCAATGATGCCCGTGACGGTCGAGCCGTTGCCGCCGTTGGGGCCTCCACCTGCTGCACCTTTCAATTCGACCTCCAACTGCGAAACGCAATTGGGAACGACATAGATCTCCACTTCACCCGTGTATCCAAAGGTGATAGCATCTTGTGCGTTGGCACTGAAAAAGAGAAGGGTGGCACAGGCCAGCCAGAACGTTCGTGCAGGATTCAGGTTCATGTTCGGCGGTTTGTCGGGAAGATAGTCCGAATTCCGCAAACAACTT
>CALKYI010000466.1 GCA_938003665.1 uncultured Flavobacteriales bacterium | reverse complement strand
ACACCCATGTAGTCACCTCGGCCGCGCGAGAAGTTCGCGTTCATGCCACCATACTCCCGTGATCGTGAGTTGTCATTGCGCGTGTAGTGGCCATCCCACGGGTAGGTACGGCGGTCTGAAATCAATTCAGCATAGCTGTTTCCAATCAAACCCAATGCGGCGAATTCCCATTCCGCTTCTGTAGGAAGGCGGTAAGGCGGCTGGAATAAACCGTCTGACATGCGAACGTTTCGAGCACCGGCTGAGCCGGGGCGGAAATCGGTCAATCCTTCAGTCACGGTTTCAGGAGTGTATTGCCCGGCGAGGTAGGCCTCAGTGGTGAAGAATTCTTCGTCCAATTGGGCTTCGGGATTGTGGGCAATCAAGCCCTCGCGCACGAGCAGTTGTTCGTTGACGCGGTCTGTACGCCACTTGCAGAAATCATTCGCTTGGTTCCAGGATACACCCACTACTGGGTAATCTTGATAAGCCGGGTGGCGCAAGTAGTAATTGACATGTGGCTCGTTATAGGCCAACTTTTCGCGCCACACCAAGGTGTCAGGCAATGCGCGCTGGACCACTTCTCGGTATGAATCGCCATACACACGGTTCAACCAGTAGAGGTATTCCAACCAGAATGAATTCGTTACTTCGGTCTCGTCCATGTAGAAAGAGGGGACGGTCACGCGGCGTGGGATGTTGTCCCAATTCATGGTCAGATCATCTTCGACCTGGCCCATTGTAAACGTTCCGCCTTCAATGAAGACGAGACCGGGAGCAGTTTCTTGGCCCGCGTACATGCGTTTTTCAAAGCCACCATTTGAGGTGTCGTTGTACGCCCATCCTGTGGCACCAGAGCGCTCGGGGGTACAGCTGGACAGGACCATTGCAGAGGCAGCAAGTCCGAGAGCGAAGTACTTCCAATTCATGGTATTGTAGGTTCGTGTGGGTTTCATGCAGATTGTAGGGGTGCGACCGGTTAAATCGCTTTAATTCAACTAGAAGGATGGGCAGTTTATTGTTCGGAACTTCGAACGTTTGCCGCGACAATCAAATTGAATGGTCATGCTGATTTCGTGGGCCCCGCCCGTGGCGGGGGTCAATTCAGACACCGTCAAATCGTAGCTGTAGCCAAATTGGACCACGTCGGATTTGATGCCCAACGTGACGATGAAGGCATCGCGGTATTCCGTGAACATGATGCCGCGGTACCAAATGCCACCGACGAGAGGTCCTTTATTGACGTACAAGCCCACGTTCAATTGCTGGAACTCGCCTTGTCGGCGGTAGAATACGTTCGGAGAAATGGTGGATTCAATGCCGGTAACCGAACGTTGCAATGGAAGGATTGCTCCAGCGTGGAACGTGTACTTCATGGGGAGGCGGCTTGTGCCGACAACCAATGATTCGTTGGGTTCGTTCAGGTGGTGTACGGCGGCTCCGAAATAGTACTTATCGGTGAAGCCGAGGATGCCGGTGCTGAAGTCAACCGCTTGGACCATGCCACCACGTGGGATGTCTTGGGTCTCGTAGATGAAGCCACGGCGTGGATCAATCATGTCACCAAACGTGAGTCGTCCCCAATCCAGGGCTTTCTGCATGTAGGTGACTTGCATCGCTGCCTTGAGCGAAAGCTTTCGGGTCACCGCCTGTTGGTAGCTGTAAATGCCGCTGGCTGTGGTTGTGGAAAGCGTGCCTCGGCCCGCCTGATCGTTCATTACAATGAAGCCCAATCCGCCAGACAACGTCTCCACGTGCTGGTCGTAGGCCGCTGCAGTGGTTACAAATGAACCGCTCATTGCAGGCCATTGGTTCCGGTACGACATGGTCAAACGCGGGCAACGTGCAGACCCTGCGAATGCGGGGTTCAAGTAGAGTGGGTTGGCGAAATACTGCGTAAACTCAGGGTCTTGAGCCTTGGCTGTGGTTCCGGTCCAACTCACAAATGCAGCGGTCAAAATGAGGGCTGCAGCGGGGATTGCTAGGAGGTGCTTCATAAAGATGATTCCCAATGAATTTACAAGAATAAGAAAAAATCGAATGCCACTCTCAAATTCGCGGTTAACGGAACTTTTCGAATGCCATACTAATTGTAGTTAACGAGCGTTTTGCCCTTTGCGTTGCATTCTGTTTTTTCACCACCTTCGTATCCTGAGACTTCTGTTCATGATCCGCCACTTTTTTTCCGTTGTTTTGGCCGCGTCCCTGTGGTTTTACTTGCCGCTTCATGCCCAGGAAAATCAAGGGGTAGAGGTCGTTGAAACGGTTCATTCCGTGCAATGGGAGGAGGGTAGTGCACCGGTGGGAAATTGGGGCATAGACGATGGATTTTGGTTGGATGAAATTCCATGGGCTGTTTTTGAAACGCCTTGGCCCGGGGATTGGGAGTCCGGTCAAAGCCTGACTGAATCTGCATCCTGGGTCGAAATCCCAGAAGCGTCGCTCACTTCCCGCCAACAGCAACTCCTCAAGGCTGACCTGCCTGCCGGTGAATGGAGCACATCTGTGATAGCTGGCGCTGCCCAATGGAAAGGCCCGCTCCTGCGTTGGAATTCCACTAAAGAAGTTTTTGAACGTTTGATGGAAGTATCGTGTGCATTCGGACGCGGATGGGCTAGCGCTACTGACGTTTTCAGCAACCGCACCCGAGAATGGCCGGCTGAGCACCCGCTTTCCGAAAGCACCTCCGTGCGGTTATCCATTTCAAAATCGGGGTTGTACCGCATCGATCGCGCTTGGATGATCGATGCTGGTTTTGATCCCGACACGATTGATCCACGAAAGGTGCAACTGTTCGGAAACGGAGGCGCTTTGCTTCCCATGGACAATTCGGAAGACCGTCCTTTGGGTTTGCGCACCGTGGCCGTGGATTTTTCGGGCAGTGAAGACGGGTCGTGGGACGAGGGTGATGCGTTGGTTTTTTGGGGTGAAGGGCCCGATTGGATTGGTTGGAACTCCAGTGGCTCCAAGTGGGAACACCTCCGCCACCCATATGAGGACAAAGCGTGGTATTTCTTGGCCATCGATCAAGAACTTGACGAAGGGCGCATTTCCCCAGCCACAGCGATTTCAGGAACGCCGGATACCGTTTACACACGCTATCAGAACGTGCAATTCCACGAGCAGGAATTGGAAAGTCCCAATCGCTCGGGGCGTGAGTGGTTCGGGGAATCATTTGGATCCATTAACCAGCGGACATTCACCTTCGCTACCCCTTACCCAACCGGCGAACCGGCGAAGGTGTCCGGGCGATTTGCCGCCCAATCCATGGGGGTGCAAAGTTCGTTTTCAGTGACGAGTGGTGACATTGCGTTTGATGCCACGCCCTCGTACACCAGTTCTACGTCCACCAGCAACGTGGCCAACCTGGCCACTGCTTCAGCTGAAGGGGCAGCCGCGTCGCAAACGGGATTGGAGGCAGACGATGCCTTGGTGTCGGTCCAAGTCTCATTTACCAAGGGCGTCAGCACCGCCATGGGTTGGTTGGATTATCTGCTCGTTGAGCAGCCCTGCCATTTAAAGTTTGACGGTGCACCTCTGGTATTTGCTTTCCCCGCTTCCATGGGCGAATTGGCCGAATCGCAACTCCTCAGCGAGGTTGATGGGGTGCGCGTGTGGGACATTACTGATGGTCCGCAACCACGGGAAGTTACCCTCGAACCCATGGACGGCGGGGTCAAATGGATGCTCACGTCGGATACGACCCGTGCCTATGTGGCTTTTGCCTCGAACTCATTGCTGAAACCGAACTTCTAGGGCGTTGTTGGGCCCTGCAACCTGCGTGCTGTCGAGCGTGCTGACCTCGTGATCGTGACCCGTCCCATTTTCCTTGAAGCCGCTCAGCGGCTCGCTACACTCCACGCAGATGATGATTTAGAAGTATTGGTGACGACGCAGCGAACGGTGTTTGATGAATTTTCCAGTGGGAGCATTGACCCAACGGCCATCAAGATGTTGATGATGATGCTCCGCGACCGTGCGTTGGACGGCGGATGGGCGCCCCCGAAGTACCTTCAGCTTTTCGGAGACGGCACCTATGCCAACCGCGTCAACTTGGAGGCTTCCCCCTATGTGATCACCTACCAAAGCGAAAATTCCGTAAGCCCGACCGGGAGCTATGTAAGCGATGATTACTTCGGCTTTTTGGAGGACCAATACGGGGAAGGAATTGGCGACAAGCTGGCCATTGGAGTGGGGCGAATTGTTTGCGAAACGGAAACCGAGGCCAATGCCATGGTCGATAAAATTGTCGCGTACATGCGCCATCCCCGTGCGGAGGTTATGGAAGGGGGCTGCTTGGGCGAAGTCGGTACGGATGATGGCCGATGGCGCAATCGCATTTGTTTTGTCAGTGATGACATGGACGGGAACGGTGGCCCCACCGAAATCGAGCACATGGTCAACTCGGACGAGCACGCGACGAAGCTGTCGCAAGAACACCCGGAGTACGATGTGACCAAAATCTACTTGGACGCCTACCCGCAGGAATCAACGCCAGGCGGGGAGCGGTACCCGGATGCACAGTTGGCCATCGATCGACAGGTTCAAGACGGGGCGCTCATCGTGAACTACATCGGACACGGTGGAGAGCGCGGCTGGTCACATGAGCGAATTTTGAATACGACCACCATCCAAAATTGGGAAAACCTTGCGCGCATGCCGCTTTTCATGACGGCCACATGCGAGTTGGCGCGTTTCGACGATCCGGAAGTGGACTCGGCGGGCGAAATGATGGTGCGTAATCCCGACGGCGGCGCCATTGCGATGCTCACGACCACCCGGGTCGTGTTCAGTGGGTCGAACCAACAGCTCAACCGCGCTTTTTATAACATCGCCCTGCAGGACACGGGTTCAGTACCGCTGCGCCTTGGCGACATTGTCAAGGTGACCAAAAACGACCCGCAAGTATCCAACAGCAGCAACAAGCGGAACTTTTCATTGCTGGGGGATCCGGCGTTGAAGTTGAATTACCCGGAGCACCAGATTCAAATTACCTCGTTGCCCGATACGTTGCGCGCGCTGGATTTGGCGTCAGTCGCCGGCTATGTTTCCAATGTTGCTGGTGATACCCTGCACGGGTTTGACGGCATTGTCCACGTGCAGCTTTTCGATAAGCAATCGCAGATCACCACCTTGAACAACGATGGGGCGCCGAATCCCCACACATTTCAGGTCTTTCGAAATGTGCTGTTCCGAGGCGTGGCGAGCGTAACCAACGGAATCTTCGCCTTTGATTTCGTGGTGCCGCGTGACATCGACTACAGCTACGGTCCGGGCCGCATCAGTGCTTATGCCGTCTCGGATTCCACAGATGCACATGGTGCCAACGAAGACTTCATAGTAGGCGGAGTGAGCTCGTCCTATGAAGTGGATGGGACACCGCCGGCGGTAAGCTTGTTCTTAAATGACACGCTGTTCGCTTCCGGCGGGATGACCGATGAGAACCCGTGGCTGCTGGCCCGGGTTTTCGATGAAGGGGGAATCAACGCTTCGGGCGTGGGCATCGGCCACGACATCAAAGCGACCTTGGATGGGCAGTCCGATGAGAGCATCGTGCTGAACGATCATTACACCACCGACCTCAATACCTATCAAAGCGGCACGGTACGCTACCCCTTCGAGCGCCATCAGGAGGGACCCGCCCGCCACGAGTTGGTCGTTTGGG
>CALKYI010000465.1 GCA_938003665.1 uncultured Flavobacteriales bacterium | reverse complement strand
TTCGTCACCGTATGCCATGTCCATAATGCCGCGGGGCAAATCCAACCCCAAGGCTTGGCAGGATTCCAGTACGAGTGGTCCTTGCACGGCCCATTGGCCGCCGCCGCTGGGCACGAAAACGTTGAGGACGCCCGAAGAGGTGAACAAAGCGACGGGCAGCCAAGCGCGCGAAGTGGCCCCCACCAAGCCATCCGCCAACCACGTTCCCAATTCGGTCCCTGTGACCATGCCCATGATGCCGAAGTAAATCGGGAACTGCACGAGAATACCGGAGGCTCCTGAAATGGCCTCGTCCAGGGCGTTCAAAAACGCGCGCATGGACGGGTGGGCCATCAGGGCGAGGCCCAGAAGCAATAGGTTGATCCAGTCCGGGGTGATGAAGCGGAGTTGGCTCACCGGCGGTCCTTGCTGGGCCCACCAGATGGCCCCGGCGAAACACAGAAGGCCTGCCAGCAATGCGAGCCCCCGGCGCTGGTCCAATTGGTCCGCGGGGGTTGTGGGTGTGGACTCCGGAGTAGCCTGTGCGGGTTCAGCCATGGCTGCGTCGTCGGGCGCCGTCTGAACGGTTCGACCCAACCACGCGAATACCGCGACGGCGGCCAAGGCAACGGCCGCGGTCAGCGCGAGGCTCCAAGTGCTGAAGACGGTTTCCCTCAATCCAATGGCCTCGGGTAGGGTGGTGGCCCAATCGGCTCCACCCACCAATTCCTGGAGGTGGCCTGCCTCGGCTACTTTGAGTGGGGCTGAACCGCTGAGTCCGCCGTGCCAGACGAGCATGGAGGCATAACCGGCCGCACCGATGACGCCGAAGTTCACTTCTCCTTGGCGCCCCTGCTGGCGCATCATATCCATCACACCGCGCACGAGGATGGCACCGCCGACAAGCCCCAGTCCCCAATTCAGCCAGCCAAGGGCCATGGCAAGGAGGGCGGTTTTGGCAGCGGCCCATTGCGGGTTTGAAACGACCCACACGACGGCTTTGTCCAAGCCGCGCCGCACGGGAGGTGCGAGGGCCAGCACGTGGCCCAGCACAAGCATGAACATTGCTTGAAAGCCGAACCGGATCAGCCCCGCGCTCCACATGCCGTTGACCCAGGCGCCCATGACTTCTAGCGGTGTGGCACCGCGCATGGCCAAGGCTCCCGCCACGAGTGTGAGGAGCACAGCGATGGACAGCGGGGTGGGCATGTAGCGCTGGAAACCGCGGGTGTACCGATTGAGCAGCGATTCAAGCATGGGTGAAAAGGTAATCCACGCCACCGCTGGTCGCAACCTCTCCGTCAAAAACCCCGTACATTGGAGCATGTCCCGCTCGCACACAACGCGCACGTTCATCTGGAATTTCCTTCGCAACCCCCGGCGGAATGCGAGCTTGATCCCCAGCAGCCGCTGTGCCAGCCGGGCCATGTTTGAGGGGATTGACCTGAGCCAACAGGCATACGTCGTGGAGTTGGGGCCGGGGACCGGATGCTTCACGCGCGAGCTTTACGCAAACGTTCCAGAGACGTGCAAAGTAATCGTCATCGAACTGAATCCCGATTACATCCCGCACTTGCGCTCGGCGTATGGGGACCGGTTTGAAATCATCCAAGGCAGTGCTGCGGATTTGGACGCTTATGTGGAAGAACGCGGTTGGCCGCGGATTGATTTGATCGTATCGGGTTTGCCCTTTACCCTGCCCAGCCCGGTGATGCAGCCGTTGATGGCCAGCTTGCAGAAGCACACGGATGCCGGTGCGGTGTACCGGTGGTTTACGTATTTCCCCCGGATGATGGAGCGGCACTACCGCCGGTTTGCGTTCCGTCAGGTGCGTTCGGTATTCCGCAACCTCCCGCCGATGTGGATTTACACGGTCAACTGATTACAACACCGTGAACCGCACGGGTTTTTGCCCTTCTATCCTGATTAGGTAGCTCCCTGCAGGCAACGCTGGGATGACGCTGCTGCGCTGAGCGGGGGGTTGTGCAACGGTTTTACCCAGTGCGTCTTGCCAAAAAATCGTCCCGGTGCCGTAGTATGTAATCGCTTCTCCTGGGCGCCCGAAATTTGGGACAACCAACGCTGAAGTAACCGATGCCGTTGCCACATCCGTCGAGCAATCCAGTGCTTCTTCCCCAGCGGCGAATACGTCTTCTTCCAAGGTGTAAAAGGCCGAGTTATTCCCGAAGCTGTACCCGTTCCAGACGCCGTTGGTCAAGAAAATGACGCCGTCCTTGGTAACAGGGTCGAAGTACCAATCGCTGATCAGTCCGTACGCCTCGCCCGGATGTCCCCACATCTGCAGTTCCGGGAAGACGATGTCGCCCATGGCAGTGTTGGTGACACGTTGGATCCCGAGTCCCCAGCTGTTGAACAGGTTGTAGTAGTTGTTGCCATTGCTGCCGTCAAAGGTCCAGTGCTCGGTGAGCATGGCCTCCACGGTTTCAGGTGCCAGGACCTCAGTGCCGTTCGAGGCGACGCCGCCGCTGATTAGGACCGCCATCAATTCGTAGAGTTCCGCCGCGCTGGCGCGCAGCCCGCCTTGCGGTGCGAAACGCGTTCCGTTGCTGCCGGGGGTGTATCCGGCCAGTTCGGGTGAGCCGGGATTAACGCCGTTGAATTGATCGGCTTGGGCCACCCAACCGCCTTGGTTGCGGTAGAGCGCGGCCAGGTTTTCAATCCCCTCCAGCGCGCCGATATCATACGAACACCCGAGTCCCATGGGTTGGAAAATCAGCTCGTCCATGAGCACGTCAAATCGCAGACCGGTGGCAGCTTCCATGACCGTCGCGACCAAACCAAAATTCAAGTTGCTGTAGGCATAATAAGTCCCGGGGACCTCCGTGCGGTACATGTTCGAGGTGTACCACGTTCCGGTGGGTTCCAGCAATTCACCGAGCGATGGCAGGTTATTCGTGCTTTGGTAGGTTGCCGTTAGAAACGGGCTGTAGCCGTCGCCGTCTTGCACGCTGGACGTGTGGCTGAGCAGCATTCGAAGCGTGATTGTGGCATCCGGATGGTTGGGGTTGTTCACGTCAAACGGCAGGTATCCCGAGATCTCAAGTTCCATGTCCAACACCTACCATTCCACGTATTTCATTCACCCCATGGCGGTGACGCTTTTGGAGATGGAGGCAATGCGGTAGCGCGTCGCTTCATCCACCGGCCAGTCGTTCTCGTAATTCCGGAGTCCACCGTAATACGCTTCCCCGATTTCCCCATCGCAAATAACAAGGGCCGACATGCCCATTACTCCGTGCGTTTCCATGGCTTCGTCCATGGCCTCGGAAAAGGTTTGCGCAGCGCAGCTGTTTAACAGGATGGAAGCAATGAGAAGAAGGCGTGTTTTCATGAAGCGAGGGATTAACGGACCAACGTGAAATGGCCGTGGTAGGTGGCCGTTGTGGGGCCTTCGAGAATTTCGGTTCCTTCGACCGTAGTAACGGTCAATTCTTCGGTGGTGATCGGAATGTCCAGGATGAAGTAATAGGTGCCTTCCGAGGCATCATCGCGGGGGTCCCAGCCGGCACTGCCACCGAAGTCCAAATCCGAGAAAAGCAGGGTGCCCCAGCGGTTGAAGACTTGCATGCGTACGCCTTCGATGTTGTGCAAGCCGGACACGCGGAACCGGTCGTTCTTGCCGTCGCCGTTGGGGGAAAACACATTCGGGATGACAATCGAACAATCTTCGATCTCCACCTCGATGAGGCCCGTTGCACCGAAGTTGCACGGTGGGCCGGTGAAGTAGTCGATTTGGTACAACCCGGGTCCCACATAGGGCACGGCATTCGTCGGATCTGGTAGTACGACGGAATCAGCACTGCCCGGCGGGAAGTAGGTCCACTGGATTTGGTACAAGGGGTCGGCTTGCTCGCCAAATAGCAGCGAACCCGGCGCCGGGCAGTACACCAAAGTGTCGTCCGTGTAGTCCGCCATCATCGGATCGGGGATGGGCATAATATCCAGCGTCAGCTCAACGAGGCTGTCGCAACCCGTGGCACTCGTCAGCACGTCGTTGTACACGCCGGATGCATCGAAGGTTGTCCCATTCCACGTGTACTCGCCGCAGGCATTGGCCACGGAGCTCCCTGAGTAAGGCGGATAGAACGTGACCACATGGACCGTGGTATCGGCACACAGGTCACCTTGTACATCGAGGTATACCGTGAAATCACCAGGAGTTTCAGTTGTGATTTCGAAGAGGTCGTCCCCGAGGTCAGTCGTTTCCAATTCGCCGAAGTCCCAATTCAGGATGCCGCCCCCAAGTGTGTCACCAGCAAACTGGATGAAGGCGTCATCTCCCCAGCAAACGGAGGACGGCGCATCAAAGGCCGCATTCGTATTCAGTGAAAACCCGGAGTAGTAGCCCGACCAACCGGCGTCGGAACTGGTCCCGAACAGGCCAACGGCAACCGGCCCCGTCGACTCCACCGTGATGTCGCCGGTGAGGTTCAGGATGCGGTAGGTTTCCCAACCGGGGAATCCATCGACTAGGACGGCTCCGGCCTGCGGGGCGCCGTCGATGGTGAGGTTGGCCCCGGCTTCGGTGATGGCGAAAACGCCGCCCGTGTAGGAGGTATTGCCGATGTTTTGAATACTCGGAATCTCATCAACCTCGTTGGGCATACCGCACGAAATGGGCGGAATGAAGTTCATGCCGACCGTGGATTGGCTGGGGCTGCCGCCGAGGAATTGGTAGACGTAGGCGGGTTTGGAGGTTTGGATGAAGCAGTTGCTGTGGGGTGCGCCGGTGTATTCGCTGTTGGGAGACATGTACCATTCCCCGGGCTGCAGGGTGGCTGCAGGCGTGCCCGAGCCGTTCAGGTACACCTCGGTGTCAGCATCGTGGGCAACGACGAATCCGCGCTCCTGACTCGGGTCGCCGACGCCTTCCACGAGGATGTGGTCCGTGCCGAGGTATTGAACCGGGACAATCTGGTCTGCACCGATGTCTTGGTTGGAAGAGGTGGTCCCAACGGAGCCACACCAGTTGCCGACGTTGATGACGATGTTGCCGCTGGATTGGACCAACGCACCGAGGACGCCCGCGAGGTTGGCTTCGGAATTGGCATAGGCCGAATAGACCCGGCATTCGCCTTCGTTGAGGGTGAAGGCGAGGAAGTCATCATTAACAGTCGGCGTTCCGGCAAAAACAACGCCGTTGTCGTAGCCGGAAATTTGCACCTGCACATTGTCTTCCGTGGCCATGATGCCAAACACGTAGGAACGGATTCCGCCTTGGTAGGTGATGGGCATGCCACCCAATCGAAACGTCTGACCTTGTGCTTTGGTGCCTTTCGAGGTCAATGCCTCCGCCTGCCATGAGCTGCGGTACCGGGCATTGCAGAAAATGGGTGCGCTCGCTTCCACTTTGAGGCCGCGGTTGGTGAGTGTCTCGTTCAACTCACCTTGGCTTACCATCAACTTGCTTCCGGACGTCTGTCCATTGCCGATTTCGATGGCCAATGGGCTCCCGTTCTGAATGGTATACGGCGAATCCCCAAACGTGGCGCCGCTGCCGTCGTACAGGTTGACGGTCACGTGCGAAGTTTCAGGTGTCGACAGGTAGAGGTAGTGGTCGTTGATCTGTCCATTGTCCCGGCTATGAAGCGGCGGCACCCAATGGACGACGTCCAATTGGGCTGTTCCCGCAGAAGCAACCAATAG
>CALKYI010000464.1 GCA_938003665.1 uncultured Flavobacteriales bacterium | reverse complement strand
TCAATCAGTTGCGGAGCGGCGAACTGTCCGACGTCGATGGCTTCGCCCTCCGCATCTTGAACGGCCAATTGGTCCAATGTCCATGCCGGCCAGCTGCCCGGTTCAGCGGTGTTGATGTACGTATGGATGAGCCCCAATTCGTCTCCGACGATGAGGTCGTTGTCCCCGTCGCCGTCCAGGTCCCCAAAGGCGGGATGCCCGCTTTCGATGCCGTTGAAGGCGAAGTCAATCGCTGACCACGTGCGCCATTCAAAGGATGGTTGGGATGCCGTTCCCGTGTTCTCGAACAGGGCAAGGGCCGTCGGGGTGTCGTTGACGCCTTCATAGCGTTCCTTGTTGCCAATGGCGAGGTCCAAGTCGCCGTCCCCGTCCAGATCGTGTAAGACGGGAATCGCCCCTCGTCCGACATCAATGGTCCCGTCTTGTATCCAATGCTCGGAGGCCAAAGCCCACAGCGGCTCGTCCGTGGTTCCCTGGTTTTCCCAGAGCTGCACGCATTGGTCGTCGTTGATTTCCAGCGCGATGTTGGGGGAAATAACCAGGTCCCAATCGCCGTCTGCATCGGGGTCAATCGGGTACGCAGCGGGGAACCGTTGGAGGAAAATGCTGTCGGCTTCACCGGTGTGCGGCACGAGGGCGGGGAAGGCCATATCCACCCAAGCGGTGCTGTCTTGGCCATCGGTGGCGTCCTCGAGCATGAGGCCACTCATGGTGGGGTAGGTGACGTCGGAGATGAGCAGGTCGTGGAAGTTTTCGCCGTCGAATTGGAGCGCGGTGATGGCGCCTCCTGCGTGTACGCCGTCACGCTCAGCGGCCTCTTCATCGATGGGGGCCGGCCGGCCTTCCGGATCCACCACGTTGAAACTGCAATTGTGGTCGGCACCGATGAACAAGGTGTTGTCCTCTGATCCCTCGGACACCATGCCGTAACACCGATTGGTGCAGACCAGGTCCAGCCCGCAGGCCGATTGTCCAGAAAACCGGTACAAGGACGTGCTTGTTTCGGTGAAGCAGATGAAGTCGAGGTCGCCGTCATTGTCCACGTCAAAAATGGCCGGTTTGTCGATGGTCAGACACACCAATGGCAGTTCCTGGGCTCCGGTACCAAAGTCCCAGCTAGCTGTGAGCGGCAGCGCATAGGGCTCGAACGTTGGAACGCCTGGTGCTGCGGTCGTGTTGCGGTAAACGTGGATGCTGTTTTGGTAGCCGGTGAAGAGGTCGGGAAGTCCGTCGCAATCAAAATCACGCAGGAGCACCCAGTGCTTGAGGGCCGGCCATCCTGCGCTCCAGTCCGGTCGCTCTTTCCAGTCTCCAGTTTCGGTCTTTTCGAATACCAAAATCCGGCTGCCATCGCGGTCAAAAGCGAACAGGTCCATGTCACCGTCCCAATCCATGTCGATTTCCGACCATTGCGGAGCACTCAGGCCACCTGTGAAGGGGTGGGGCATCTCGGTCTCACCGTTGGTCACCTCGGGCCCCTCCGACAGGTTCCAGCTCCATGGGATTTGCCCAAGGACTGCTGAGTGCAAAACCAAAAGCGCGAGGAGGGCGATGCAAAACGGTTGGGGCTTCATGTGGGCAAGTTATCCGATTCCTGTTGATTACTTCGCATGCTGTGGCAAATGTGACCGACCGGGCTGGAAATAAGTTTGGGCATGCAATCATTCAACCGCGAACAATGCCTATTGGTTGTTTGGGGATAGGTGTGTGTGGGAGCATCTGTGTTGCTCGCTGCATACGGGCGACATGGCATGGCTTCGGCCGAGTTGCAGACTCGGTGGGGCATTGCGGTAGAGTATTTCCGTTTTATGGGATTGGGGCTCGTGGTGATGGTGGTCGTGCGCACGCTGAGTGCGGGCATGAACGATCGCATGTGGGCGGAGCGGATGTTGGTCCTCGGCACCGTCCTCTTTTCCGGTACGGTGGGTGCCGAGAGCATCACTCCGGACTCTGCTCTGCTGAGTCGAGTGGGGTGGGCCGCACCCCTTGGCGGCGTCCTCATGGCGTTGAGTTGGTTCACATTTGTTTTTGAATTTATTCGAAATCAACGGCCCTCACCCTCGTAACAATTCATCTACCTTTAGCAATGAGAAATGCAATGATCAATTCTCTCATGAAACACGTTGGAAACACCCCCTTTGACGCGTCGTTGGACGCCGTCAACTTGGAAGGAGTGGCACGCGCCCACTGGAACCTTCCCCCCGCAAAACTTATTTTACAAACCCTCCTCCGAGGCGAAGGCGTTCTTACGGATGCCGGAGCGTTGGCTGTATCGACCGGTGCATTTACCGGGCGTTCGCCCAAAGACCGCTTCCTCGTCAAAGACGCGCTCACCGCTGATCGCGTTGATTGGGGCGACATCAACCAGCCCATGGAGGCGGCCCATTTCGATCGGCTGCACGAAGACATCGCGCGGCATTTGAAAGGCCGGAGTGTGTTTGTCCGAGATGCCGCTGTCGGGGCCGATCCCGCTTCCCAAATCAAAACGCGCGTCATTTCCGAAAAAGCATGGGCGAATCTGTTCGTGTCCAACATGTTCATTCGGTTGGAGGAAGAGGACGTGTTGGTTCCATCTCCTGAATGGACCGTCATTTGTGCCCCCTCTTACCAGGCGAATCCCGACGTTCACGGGTGCCGACAGGCCAACGTAACAGCGGTGAGTTTTACGAAGAAATTGATCCTCATTGCCGGTTCCGCCTACACAGGCGAAATCAAGAAGGGCATGTTCTCCGTGATGAATTTCGTGCTGCCGACGGTGCATAATGTGTTTCCCATGCACTGCTCTTCTAACGTCAATGATGAAGGGGAGACAGCGATTTTCTTCGGTCTTTCCGGCACGGGTAAAACCACGCTTTCGAGCGATGTGGACCGGACCTTGATCGGTGACGACGAGCACGGATGGGGCGAAGACGGTGTATTCAACATGGAAGGCGGCTGTTACGCCAAGACCATCGACCTCGATGCGGACCGCGAACCGCAGATTTACAACGCCATCAAATTCGGGGCGATGCTCGAAAACATCGGTTTTCAGCAGGACGGGGTGACACCGGATTACTTCGATGCTTCCATCACGCAAAACACCCGGGTTTCTTACCCGATTACGCACATTCCGGGCGCATCCACAGACGGGACGGGCGCCCATCCCAAAGACATCTTCTTTTTGACTTGCGAC
>CALKYI010000463.1 GCA_938003665.1 uncultured Flavobacteriales bacterium | reverse complement strand
GTGCGCTTTGGCCAAATCCATCACGTGGATGTAGTCCCTGATGCATGTGCCATCCGGCGTGGGGTAGTCATTGCCGAATACCGTGAGGGGGTCGCGCAAGCCGGCGGCTGCTTGGGTGAGGTAGGGGATGAGTTTGCTTGGGTGGCCCAAGGGTCGTTCACCAATCTTGCTGGATGGATGGGCGCCAATCTGATTGAAGTAGCGCAGCAATGCCGCCTTCATGGGGTAGCCGCTCGCACAGAAATCCGTTATGATGCGCTCGCACGCCTGTTTGGTGTAGCCATAGGGGGACTCGGCCCTTCGAATGGGGGCCTCTTCATCGACGGGAATGTGTTCGGGTTGCCCATAGACGGTGCAACTGCTGGAGAACACAAGCTCAGTTAGGTTGAAGTGCGCTGCTGCTTCGAGCAAGTGTACGGTGCTTGCTACGTTGTTGGCATAGTATTTCAGGGGTTCTTGCGTGCTTTCGCCGACGGCTTTGAACGCAGCAAAATGGATGATTCCCTCCACGGTGCCTCTGGAGACAATGCGGTCGATGGCGGCGAAAAGTGCTGATTTATCGGCACAGTCAACTTGCTCAAATTCGGGCTCGAAGCCGAGTACTTCTTTCAAACCTTCCAGGGCCGCTGGGTTGGAATTTGAAAAGTTGTCCAGCAACACCGGCGTGTAACCAGACTGAGCCAATTCCACTGCCGTATGTGAACCGATGTATCCTACTCCGCCGGTGACGATGACGCGATTCTTCATGGTGGGCTAAAATTAGGGCATGGTTGCGGAACCTTTTCGCCCAAGATGCGTAAGCAGGCCCATGTCAATGCCGCTCAACAGCCGTTTGCTGCACCAGATGCAGGGGAACAATCAATTGGCCCAATACGTCTTGTGCCGTTTTCAGGAGAATTATCCTGTTTTATTGCAGTTATTTTCTCAGGCATGGGGCCGTGGCGATGCGTCCTCTGTTCATGCCATTGGTGCGCGAATTGCCTCGCATCTCCGCGTCATTGGTTTGTCGGATGAATTGGCCTCCCTCAAGCGCCTATTGAATCAAACGGCCCTTGGCTCAACCCTTTCCCAAGATCCGGATTGGGCCTGTATTCAATACGAAGCAGTGCGTGGATTGGATTGATATTTTATTCCGCTAACCTTTATCCCATGCAAGTTATTTTTGTTGCATGGGCAAGGAGTGGACAGCGCAAGATTTAGCGGAATTTGAAGGCCGAGGCTGGAAGGTTGAAGACGCCAATGTCCAAGTCACACAGCTCAAGTCGGGAGGAGGAGCAGTCAATGTAGACCGTCCCTGTACTGCAGGTGATGGAATTTTCGTTTTAACGCAAGAGGACCGTGAAGCGGCGCAGACTGCGGGCGCAGAGCTATTGAATCAATCAACCGCGTGTTCGAACTTCATCCCAGCCTCAGGAGCTGCCTCGAGGATGTTTGCTGGCTTGCGCGGCGATCTAGCCGGGGCCGTACGCGAGGAACTCGAAAATCGCATCACGGAATTTCCTTTTTGGAGCGATTGCCAACGGCAGGCCTTAAAGGCGGTTGCCCCAAGCGACCGTGTGAACGACGGAGTGAGTTGGATGTTGGACCCCGACTCCGGCTGGAGTCACTTGCCCAAGGGCCTTATCCCATTCCATCGTTATGCCGACGGGTCGTCCCAATCCTCGTTCGAAGAGCACATCACGGAGTGGATGAAGCTGGCCGGGAATGCGCCCATCCATTTCACCATTCCAGTAGCGCACACGCACCGGATTGAACAATTATGGGAGGGTATGGGCCAGATCAATACTTCGGTTCAGCTGCCCGAAACGGATACGTTGGCGTGGGACATTGAAGCCCATGACGTTGCCCGCAACACCGATGGTTCATTGTTGTTCCGTCCAGGGGGGCATGGAGCGTTGTTGCACAACCTTAATGCATTGCCTGGAGCTTTCATCACCATTCGAAACGTCGATAACGTGGTTCCAAAGCACAGAATGGAATTTCGGAACCAAGAGCAGCGGATTCTTATCGGCCATTGCGCTCGTCTCGCAGGAGAACGAGATGCTTTGCTCGACCGTGCAGACGTCAACTCGGATCATTGGATGGCGGAGGCGAAAGGTTGGTTGTCGTTGTTCAATGAAGATGCAAAGGACATAGCGGATCCCGCTGAGCTCATGCGTGAATTGGATCGGCCTCTCCGCGTGGCGGGGATGGTCTTGAATTCTGGCGCTCCCGGCGGAGGTCCTTTTTGGATCCGTCAGGCCGATG
>CALKYI010000462.1 GCA_938003665.1 uncultured Flavobacteriales bacterium | reverse complement strand
GGCCTCCGCTGGGGATTTTTTTGATGCATCACTCTTTTAAGGAATGGCAAACGGTATCTTGCAAGGACCTGTAAGAACTGAATCCATGAGAAAGCCATTTTTCCTGGGGCTCTTGTCCCTGTTCCTGTGTTTGAATGCATCTGCACAAGTTCCCCATGGGGGAGAACCCCTGTGGCAGGACCAATCTGAACTGAACGAGGTACCGGTTCACCGCATGCCGGGAATCGATCTTGACGCCTTGCGCGCAGGCGATGCGGTGACAGACGCGGTTAAATCCGCCCCGTGGAGATTTGGAGAGGAATTTGACGTGAACATTGGATTGGACGATGGCCAATGGAGCACTGCGAATGGCATGGCAGTTTGGCGCACAGTGATTGAAGCACCTCAAGCGCTGGCCATCAGCTTGCGCTTTTCAGCATTTCATTTGCCCAAAGGCGCGCAGCTGTTCATTTGGAACCGCGACGGGATTGAGTTCATCGGTTCGTTTGACCACCGCAACCACAAAGATTGGGGTGGACTTGCCACCGGCCTTGTCGCGGGCGATGCGTCTGTGGTCGAAGTGCACTGCCCGTCGGATCGTGTGAACGAGTTGCAACTGACCATTGACCAAGTAGTACACGCCTACCGGGACGTCGTGGGCAAGGCATCCCTCGTTGCCGAGGCATTGGGTTTGGAACGCGGCCCGTACGGCAACTCTGGTGATTGCAACATCAATGTCAACTGTCCTGAAGGTGCGACGTGGCAATGCGAAAAGCGCTCCGTTGCCCTCATTCTTTCCGGCGGATCGGCAGTATGCACAGGGGCATTGGTGAATAACACAGCTCAAGATGGTACTCCGCTGTTCCTCACTGCCAATCACTGCCTCGGAGGCAGCGTGGGAAATTGGACGTTTGTATTCAACCACGAAACGGAGGGATGTACAGGCAACAACGGCCCCACCAACCAAACGGTCAGCGGCGCGGAGCTCCTCGAAAACAGCGGTGCTTCGGATTTTGCGCTCTTGCTATTGGATGAGACCCCTCCGGCGAGCTACGACGTCTTCTATGCGGGCTGGGATGGAACGGATGCGACCACGGTTCAGAATACTACGGGCATTCACCATCCCGCAGGTGATTTGAAAAAAATCTGCATCGATGAAGATGCTGCTTACCACGACAATGCCGCAGGCGCTGCTGTTTGGTGGATTGATGAATGGGAAGATGGGGTCACAGAGGGCGGTTCGTCCGGTTCGCCACTGTTCGACCAAAACCATCGCATCATTGGGCAACTCTACGGCGGTGCTGCTGCGTGCCAAGGAACGGTCAACAACGGTCAGTTCGATTACTATGGTCGCATGGGCGTGAGCTTCAACAACGGCATTGCAGATCACCTCGATCCCCTCGGTTTGGGACTGGAGGTATTGGATGGATACCCAGCGGAAGGGTGCGTGACGTCGTTCGCAGTGGACATGGGCATCGGCATCAGCGACGCGCCCGAAGGCGTGCTGTGTGGCGGCGGCGAAGTTGTCATCGAAGTCAATTTGACCAACCAAGGCACGGATGAATTGACGTCCGCGGTCATTGGTTACACCATCGATGGCGGCGCCGAGCAGACGACCTCCTGGAGCGGGTCTTTGGAGCAATACCAATCCACCACGGTGTCTCTTCCAGCATTTGATGCGCCGGATGGCAGCACTACCGTGGAGGTGTACGTGGTGTCCGTGAACGATGGTGAAGACGAGAACGCCTTCAACAACGCAGTTGAAACCTCTTTTACCGCATTTGCGGGTGACACCTTTGATTTTACCCTCGAGTTGGTGTTGGATGATTACGGTTCGGAAACAACCTGGGACCTGCGTCGATTGGGCCAAGTGATTTACGAAGGAGGACCCTATGAAGACGACCAAGACGGGCAGCTGGTATCGGTTCCATTGTGCTTGGAAGACGGATGTTACATCCTTCGCGTCTACGATAGCTGGGGAGATGGGATGTGCTGCGAGTATGGAGAGGGCAGCTGGACCATCCTCGGTCCTCAGGATGAAGTCATCGTGACCGGTGGAGAATTCGGCGAGCTGGACCTCGAACAATTCTGCACGGATGAAATGAGCATTGCCGAAATGCCTGTGAACGAGCTCTCGGTGTACCCCAATCCGGCGAGCGACCTGATTTCGATCGAAGGCATCGGAGCGGGTGCAATTGTACGTGCGTTTGATGTGACCGGACGAAACATTGCAGTTGAGCAAATGCGTTCTGGCAATGCACGGATTTCAACGGCTTCTTGGCCGCGCGGTTGGGCCATCCTTCGTGTGGAGTGGAATGACCAAGTACGTACGGCACGGGTTTTGCTCAAGTAAGGGTATGGCTGCTCGAATCCTCGTTTACGTGTTGTTCGTAGGGATGTGCCTAAGCTGCTCGGCCCCCGCTAACGTACACGCCATTTCTGATGCCACGGTGAGCGATCCCTTCGAATTGCTGGCCGCTCGGGTGGAAGGGGATTCGTTGGTGTTAAGGGTGCAATACAGCGGTGGGAGCCAAGCGCATGAATTTGAGCTGCATTCCACTGCTGCGCCGACCAAGTCGCTCCCCCGTCAAGTTCTTTTGGTCGTTCACCATAATGCTCACGGCGATCGCTCTCGTGCCATGGTTACAGAAGAACGCACATTCGATTTGACGCCGTATAAGGATCCCAGGAACAATCTCGTCCACCTTCGGATTCAAGGAGTCGACGAGGTTCTGGTTTACGGCTATACCCGGTGATCGAGGATTTTATCCGCAAG
>CALKYI010000461.1 GCA_938003665.1 uncultured Flavobacteriales bacterium | reverse complement strand
ATGGCATACGGAGCATTGAATTGCGCGATGACCTGGGCCATGTGAGCATCCCGGGAACCACCGTAAATGTCATTGACCATAAAGGCACCTGATTCAAGGGCTTTCAAGGCCACTTCATGGTGGAACGTGTCCACGCTGATGAGCGCCTCCGGAACGGCATCAAGCAGCCCTTTGATGGCTCCTTCGATGCGCTGCCATTCTTCTTCAGCACCCACTTCAACCGCGCCCGGCCGGGACGACTGTCCGCCGATGTCCAACAGGTCCGCACCGGCGGTGAGCATGTGTCGGCCGGCTTCGACCGTGGTTTTAGCGGATTCGGAACGGCTACCCGCATAAAACGAGTCGGGGGTGCAATTCAGGACGCCCATGATGCGGGGCGCTTGGAAGTCCAATGAACGGTGCCCGTTTTGGAGTTGATAAATCGATGAAGACATTGCTGCGTCGGTGGATTCAGGCTTCAGGGTGCGTTGTATCTTGGCGCAAGATATTCTAAGATTGAAGGCTGTGAGTACGATTGAAGAAACGCTGAAGCAATACGACCGTGCATTTGCGCGGTGTTCCCAACTCTTCGAAGCGAAAACCTCGGACTATGGAACGGCGTGGCGCATTTTGCGGCCTTCCTCCTTGACCGATCAACTCTTCATCAAGGCCAACCGCATCCGAACGTTGCAAGAATCAGATGAAGCCATGGTCGATGAGGGCATTGATTCCGAATTCATCGGCATTGTCAACTACAGTTTGATGGCCATGATTCAATGTGGTCTACCGGAAGGGCATCCCTTGGAGTTGCCTGCTGCTGAGGCCATTGAACGGTACCATGCAGCTTTTCAATCGACGCGTGAGTTGATGATTGCCAAAAACCACGATTATGGCGAAGCGTGGCGGGATATGCGGGTCAGTTCGTTGACGGATTTGATTCTGATGAAGGTGCTTCGTGTGAAGCAAATCGAGGACCACGATGGCATCACGAAAGTGTCTGAAGGCGTTGAAGCCAATTACCAGGACATGGCCAATTATGCGCTTTTCGCGCTGATTTTGCTCGAATTAACGGGAGAGTAGGGCGGCAACTTCGCGGTTCGAATTAATTTGGAATGAAAATCATGCCCATGTGGAACACCATCATCAAGATTTGCCGCCTCCTCGTGGGGTCGCTTTTCATCGTATCGGGATTGATCAAGGCCAACGACGCGTTGGGCTTTATGTACAAGTTGGAAGAGTATTTTGAACCGGGAGCCTTGAACCTGCCCGGCTTGACGGAATGGGCGTTGCCGCTTGCTGTGTTCATCTGTGTGGGAGAAATCTTACTCGGCGTCGCCATGGTCATCGGTGCGCTGCCGCGGCTGACAGCGACCCTGACGGGCGTGATCATGGCATTCTTCACGTGGCTTACGTGGTACACGGCGAACTGCGACCCGTTTGGTACCAAGATGATCACCGATGCACTCGGTGCGCTGGTTGAAATTGACAATCAATGCGTGTTGGCGTGCGGGTGCTTTGGAAACGCCATTCCGCTAACGCCTTATGAGAGCTTCATCAAAGACGTGGTGCTATCGATTTTGACGGTGCCCATCTTGGTGGGTGCATTCACCGACCGCATTGGGTTGAATGACAAGCGAACGGGCATGTTCATGATCTCGGGGAGCCTGGTGTTGATCTACCTGTTCGGTGAGCTCATGTTGGAGTGGAATTTCCCCGTTTTATTTGCTGCTATTTCATACGCCGTAGCAGAGGGCCTAAAAACCCGTATCAACAGCGAGCACAAAGAATGGATCATGGCGGCGGGTGTAACTGTCGTCTGTGTCGCTTTTCAAGTGCACACCTTGAACCACTTGCCGCTCAAAGATTACCGCGCATATGCCGTGGGAGAGAGCATCATTGAGAACCGTAAATCCGCCGAAGAGCTCGGGCTGCAGGGACCTGTTTTTGCCACTGAGTACACCTTCCGCAATGTCAACACGGGCTTGGAAACCGTCGTGCTGAGCAGCGATTGGCTCAAGATCTACAATGAGCCTTGGTTCAAGTCCACGTACGAAACGGTGTCCTTTGACGGCAAAGAAGTCAAGGTGTCCGATGGTTACGAGCCGCGCATCCTCGATTTCCAAATCATCGATCACCTTGGCGACGACCGGGCGGATGAGTTCCTGAATTACGATGGGAATGTGCTCCTGTTTGTATCAAAAGACCTGGAAAAAGCGAACACGTCGAAACAGGCCGAAATGAATGCCTTGGCCAATGCCGCTGGAGAGGCTGGGTGGATGAACGTTGGCTTGACCAATGCACCGTGGGAGGAAAACCGCCGCTTCCAGGAAGAGCACGGTGTGACGTACGGTATGTTTACGTGCGATCAAACCGAGCTGAAGATCGTCGTGCGTTCGAATCCAGGCATTGTTTGGCTTCAGGACGGGGTAGTTCAACAAAAATGGGCGTGGCGCGATGTTCCAGCCTGGGAGGAGTTAGGCCAGAAGTAATGGGGCGAAAGGTTCTTCATGGATTGGGTGTGTTGTGGGGAACCTTGACACTCGTCTTCCTGTTGTTCGCCATGGCTCCCGATCCCGCACGTCAATTGGCGGGTCAAAATGAATCAGAGGAAATTGTTGCGGCAATCCGAACCAAACTTGGCTTGGATGAGCCGCTCCATGCGCGCTATGCAGCCTTTCTGTCTGGATTTGTCCCGGTCACGGTTGACCACGCGGGGCTGAAATGGACGGGATTAGATTTGGGAAATTCGTACGTCTCGGACCGTCCAGTTGTTGATGCCATCGCGGATGCATTGCCCGCGACAGTGCTTCTCGCTTTGACGGCGATGGGGTTGGCCATGGCGCTGGGACTGTGTGTCGGCTTTGGTTTGGCGATGGTGCCGGGCAGTGCATTGGACCGGTGGGTGTTGGGATTTGCAGCGCTGGGGATGAGTGCGCCTTCGTTCGTTATGGCCATTTTGGTGTCGTGGTTGTTTGGATCGGTTTGGCACCAGTGGACGGGATTGCCGATGACGGGTGGGCTGTGGAAAGTGCATCCCTTTGATGGTCCGCAGCTGGCGTGGCATCACTTGATCTTGCCGGCATTGACTCTTGGCATTCGGCCCTTGGCAGTGGTCATTCAACTGACCCGCAACAGTGCCGTCGACGTGTTGAACATGTCCTACATCCGCACGGCTCGCTCCAAAGGTATCTCCTCACTTCGACTGCTGACGCATCATGTGGTGCGCAATGCCCTCAACCCGGTGTTGACGGCCGCTTCCGGATGGTTTGCGAGCATGTTGGCCGGTGCTGTTTTTGTCGAGTATGTCTTTGGATGGCGGGGCATGGGTATGTTGATGTTCCGCGCGCTCGAGCAGAGTGATTTACCGGTGGTGCTCGGCTGTGTTGCCGTCGTTGCAGTCACCTTTGTGGTGGTGAACATCGCCGTGGACGTCGCTTACGGTTGGTTGGATCCCCGGGTCAGGATTTCAGACGGGCGTTGAGTAGTTCAATCAACGATTTGGATGTGGTGTTGAAATACCGCTTGGTGCGGTAACTGGCCACCCATTGAATGCCCCGCACGGCATTGGTCAAAAACAACTCATCCGCTCGCAGCATTTCTCCGGGTGAAATGTTGCACTCATAGACCTTGAAGCCTTCTTCGAGGGCGAGGTTAATGACGGCTGCTCGCATCACTCCACCGATGGGGCCACTTTCCAAGCCGGGGGTATAGAGCACGCGGTTGCTCACCAAGAAGAGGTTGGATCGGGTGGATTCAATGATGCTGTGGGATGTATTGGTAATGAGCGCGTCATCCAGTTCTTTCTCGCGCGCCCACAGGCTGGCTTGGACGTACAACAGCGCTGAGGTGTTCTTGAAATTGGCGAGGGGGCCGTTGAGCTTTTTCATGTCGGGATAGACATCGACGGCCAAGCCGTGTTCATTCAATGTGTACGCATTGCTGTCCAACGGCTCTACTTCTGCGACCCATTCCAACGCATTGGTTTGCGGAGTGTAGCGACCACCGGCCATTCGGAAAAACGAAACCCGCAGGCGTCCTCCTGCTTCCACACCGTTGGCCTGACAAAGGGATTCGAGTGAGGCTTGCCAAGCTTGCAGGCCCCAATTGGATGGTTTCTCGATTTTGTGGGCTTCGAGGCTTTTTTCGACGCGGTTCCAATGGAGGTCCAGGTGCTGGGGAATTCCATTGCACACGCGAATGGTTTCGAAAAACCCATCGCCATACTGAAAGGCCCGATTGTGCGCAGCATGGGGCAAGGCACTCGCGTCACACAACGTGCCGTTGACGATGTATTTCTCGCGACGTTCCGGCTGCCATTCGATGCTGTCAAACATGGGAGTCGAGCATTTGAGGAACGCAATCGAGAAGGTCTCCATTCACCGGCATCAAAATGCCGCGAACTCCCGCGTTTTCGCCGGCTTCAATGTCGCGGACTTTGTCGCCCACCATCCAGGAAGCACCCGGATCGATTCGGTATCGTGCACAGGCCTTTTCAATCATCAGGCCCCCGGGTTTGCGGCTCAAACTTTCCCCATAATCAGGGTGATGCGGGCTGTAGTACACGTTGGTAATCACAATGCCTTTGTCGGCACATGACTGAATGAAATGGCGGTGAATTTCGTGAACGGCTTCGTGGGTGTATTGGCCTTTGGCAATGCCGCCTTGATTCGTAATGAGAATCAACAGGTACCCTTGACTTTGCAATTGGGCAAGGGCGTCATATACGGTCGGCAATACGTGAAATTCATCCAAGGAGCGGGTGTAATCTCCCGGGTCGTGGTTGATGACCCCATCACGGTCCAAAAAGACGGCTTTGTTCCATTCCATTGCGTTTCGAAGCTACATCAGAATGCCGATGGAATACAAACGTCAAGCGATGCGCGTACCGGGTGCGACATTTTCGGGTACTTCAAGTACAGCCGTCCCCAATTGGGTGTCCAAGGCGCCCAGCAGCAGAAATTCGGATCGAATGGGTCCAATTTGTTTCGGTGGAAAGTTGGTGACGGCCACCACCTTTTTTCTCACGAGATCCGAAGGGTGGTACCGGTCGGTGATTTGCGCTGAGGTCTTGCGCGTCCCGATTTCCGGTCCGAAGTCGACGATCACGATGTATGCCGGTTTTCGAGCTGCTTCAAACTCGGACGCCTCCAAGACCAAGCCAACGTGCATCTGGACACGCTCGAATTCCTCCCAAGTCAACGGGTTTTCCATGGAGTTAAGGTACGGCTGAAGGGCACGTGTTGGCCGTGAATGGGGGACGGAGGTTTTGTACTTTTGATTCATGGCGCACAATGATTGGCTTGATTTTCCGGAATTTGACGTTGCGCGCTGGGAAGCGGACACGTTAACCATTGACGCATCAGAGGGCGGCACCTGGGACAAACCACTCTGGTCCCCTTCGGTTCAGGCCGAGGAATTGCCTGCAAAAGCCATCGCCCCAAAAACAGCGGGCAATGCATGGTCCTTGACGGAAACCATCCATCGTGCAGCGGATGTATTGTCTGCGCTGATGGGAGGAGCGGAGGGCATCCGCTTGCAACACGAAGCGGTTTCAGACGAATGGTTGAATGAGGTGCATTTGAACATGATTCACCTGCACTTGGATGCCGACCGCATTGACCTGACTCGTTTTTCTGTGGACCGCTTGCTTACCGATGGTTGGCAGGGAAGTTGCACCCGCAGCGTACGAAGCCTCACGGCGGAGGCTGCCAACCTTCATGCCGACGCGCTGAAAGCTGCACCAATGCTCCGCAAATGGACCATCGATACGTGCTGTGAGATGGCCCCGGTGGAGGCGTTGACTTCGGGATTGATGCAAGCGCAAAACGCAATGGAGGTGTTCAAAACGGCAGGCGTGGATGCGGGCGAAGCCGTTCGCGCCTTTTCTTGGGCCCACACAGTAGGGCCGCATGTGCTCGAAGGGGTTGCCATGACGCGTGCGATGCGCCTCCTATGGCAACGTTGGTTGGATTGGCAAGGACTCGGGCAGGCGAGCATTTGGCTCGATGCGCGCACCTACATTCCTTCGGTTGGAGATGGACTCCCCACGGATCGGTTGATTGGCATGACGTCGGCCGCCTACGCGAGTGCGATAGGAGGAAGTGATGCCCTGGAAGTGGTTCCCCACGATGCTGATGATCAACATGGTTCGGCTGATGGCAGGCGTTGGGCGCGCAATGTTCAGCACCTGATGCGCGAAGAGGCGGGATTGCACCGAGTATTTGATCCCATGGGAGGAAGCCGCGTGGTGGAGTCGTGGACGGCTTCACTTGTGGCGACGGTTTGGGAAGCCTTTGAAAATAGAACAGCCTCATGATGGAACTCGCTCCCCATTATCCTGCAGCAGGTGACGGGCAACACCGTCACGAGCGGTTTGGACCGGGGCAAGCCCCGTTTCTCGGCGGACCGTACGCAACCATGTATACCTCGCGTCCTTATACCATACGTCAATACGCGGGGTTCTCAACAGCCGAAGCATCCAACGCCTTTTACCGGGCCAACCTCGCCGCTGGCCAAAAGGGGTTAAGCGTGGCCTTTGACCTCGCCACGCACCGGGGGTACGATAGCGATCACCCACGTGTCTCGGGAGATGTTGGGATGGCTGGAGTGGCCATCGACTCTGTGGAAGACATGAAACGCTTGTTTGACGGGATTCCATTGGACCGCATGTCCGTGAGCATGACGATGAACGGTGCGGTGTTGCCCATCCTGGCATTTTACATCGTTGCTGCGGAAGAACAAGGCGTAACACCCGCACAACTGGCTGGGACCATTCAGAATGACATCCTCAAGGAGTTCATGGTCCGGAATACCTACATCTATCCGCCTGCTCCTTCAATGCGCATCATTTCTGACATCTTCAGGTTCACGTCAGAGCACATGCCCAAATTCAACTCGATTTCTATTTCCGGTTACCACATGCAAGAGGCAGGAGCCACCCCTGCACTGGAGTTGGCTTATACGTTGGCAGACGGATTGGAATACGTTCGCACTGGGATGGCTGCAGGATTGGACATTGACGCCTTCGCGCCGCGCTTGAGTTTCTTTTGGGCGAGTGGCATGAACCACTTCGAGGAAATTGCCAAAATGCGCGCAGCTCGGTTGATATGGGCGCAGAAAATGAAGGCCTTGGGGGCGAACCATCCGAAGTCCATGATGCTGCGCACCCACACGCAGACAAG
Organism: uncultured Flavobacteriales bacterium; assembly: GCA_938003665.1. GTDB lineage: Bacteria > Bacteroidota > Bacteroidia > Flavobacteriales_D > Sanyastnellaceae > UA16. The sequence goes on along the minus strand of CALKYI010000461.1, from coordinate 686 downwards.
CGGTTGGTCCTTGACCGCTCAAGACCCTTGGAACAACGTGGCTCGAACGGCGCTCGAGGCGATGGCTGCGGCTTTTGGAGGAACGCAGTCGCTGCACACCAATTCCATGGACGAGGCAATCGCCCTGCCCACAGAGGCTTCTGCCCGTGTGGCCCGGAATACTCAGCTTTTCTTACAAGGAGAGGCTGGATTTACGGAGGCCATTGATCCATGGCACGGTTCCCGCATGATGGAGGATTTGACAGCGCAAATGGTGGAAAAGGCTTTGGAGTTGATGGAAGAGGTTGAGCAAGAAGGGGGGATGGCTCGTGCCATTGAAAAGGGCATCCCCAAGTTGCGCATCGAAGCAGCAGCCTCTGAGAAGCAGGCACGGATTGACCGAGGCCAGGACCGCATCATTGGTGTCAACTTGTTTCCTGCTGGCCAAGAAGAAGAACTGGAGGTACTCGAAATCGATCAGAAAACGGTGCGTGGTGGACAAGTTGCGCGACTGGCCGAACTGCGCGAACAGCGTGACGATGATGCGGTGAACGCCTCATTGCAGGCGATTTCGACTGGGGCCAAGGGCCAAGAGAATCTGCTGCAGTTGGCCGTGAACGCGGCAAGGCAGCGGGCTACATTGGGAGAAATCAGCGATGCCGTGGAGGGGGCGTTTGGCGGGTACGAACCCCAGGTTCGCAAAGTCA
>CALKYI010000460.1 GCA_938003665.1 uncultured Flavobacteriales bacterium | reverse complement strand
GAATGTTGTTCGGACCTTGGCTGAGATCAATACCCCTGGGAACGAGGGGGCTCCCACGGTGAGGGGGGATGGTAGGCAGTTGATTTTCACGGCATGCGCTGGACTCAATGGGAGCTATGGCCGAAGGAGCGGGGAGGGATCTTGCGATTTGTTTGTGTCTGAATACGACGTTTCGAATGGGAAATTTCGACCGGATGAGAACTTACAGGCAGTTAATAGCCGGGCCTGGGAAAGTCAGCCATCCTTGAGTGCTGACGGCCGTTGGTTGTTTTTTGTTCGGGCTTACCGTAACCAACGAGGAGAGGTGGTTCAGGACATTTACCAATCGGAGAATTTAGGTAATGAAGGGTTGAGCCGGCCTTCTCGGCTTCCTGCCCAAATCAACACGCCAGGCAAAGAAGAGAATCCCGTCCTGCACAGTGACGGCAAGACCTTGTACTTCGCTTCAGATGGCCACGTGGGCATGGGCGGATTGGATCTATACGTTTCGAGGCGGCAACCCGACGGGACGTGGTCACAAGCCGAAAACTTAGGTTACCCCATCAACTCACAAGCGGATGAAAACAGCTTGCAGGTGTTCCCGGATGGCCGTACCGCCCTCTTTGCCACGGATCGAAATGACGCCGGCAACCTCGATTTGTGGCAGTTCAAGCTGCCGGTAGAAGCATCCGCAGAGTACGTTGCATTGTGGCGGGGGAAAGTCGTGGATGCGGAGACCAACCAGCCCATTGAGGCCACGGTACAAGTACTGGACGAGGAAGGTACCGCCATCGGCGCGCAGCGCAGCTCGGGCATAGATGGTGCATTTACCTTGGCGTTTCCTTCTACTACTCCTGTCTTTTTGCAGATTGAAGAGGAAGGGTATGGATTCTACTCGGAAACGCTTCAACCCACAGATGATCAGGATCCATTTGTAACCATTTTCCTGCAACCACTAAAAGTGGGTACAGTTCTGGTTTTGAATGACGTGAGATTTGAACGGTCGTCTTCTGAGCTGGATGCGACGTATCAACCGGATTTAGTGCAATTGGCACGGACGCTTGCGAACTCTGATGTTCGCATCCGAATCGCTGGCCATACGGATGACGAAGGCAGCGAAGAGCGCAACCAAATCCTGAGTGAGGCGCGTGCTGAGTCAGTAGCTGAATACCTCCGGGGCTTAGGGATTGCTGAAGATAGAATGGAAACAGTGGGCTATGGCATGAGCAAGCCAGTTGCCACCAATTTGACCGCGGAGGGTCGCGCCCTCAACCGCCGAACAGAAATCGAGGTCATTCAGTGAAATTCCACCGCCAGG
>CALKYI010000459.1 GCA_938003665.1 uncultured Flavobacteriales bacterium | reverse complement strand
TCGCGCAATTCATTGAGCCGATTTCTGTGCTGTTCCATGCCACAAATCTAAGCAGTTGGGCGCCTAGGAATGACCGGGGTTCGCGCCGTACCTTTGTGTGTCTGAAAAAAATCATTCAGGAACCATGCATCGAACGCATACTTGCGGCGAACTGCGCGCCGAACACGCAGGCCAAACCGTCACCTTGAGCGGTTGGGTTCAACGCACCCGCGACTTGGGCGGAATGACCTTTGTCGACGTCCGGGACCGTTACGGTCTGACCCAGTTGGCCTTCAACATGGATTCGAACGAAGCGCTCTGCCTGAGCGCTCGAAAGCTCGGCCGGGAATTCGTCATCAAGGCGACCGGTCTTGTCAAAATCCGCGAATCCAAAAACGCCCAGATGCCCACCGGGGACATCGAAATCGAAGTTACCCAACTCGACGTCTTGAATGCCAGCAAGACCCCGCCATTTACCATCGAAGACGACACCGATGGTGGCGATGACTTGCGCATGCAATTCCGCTACCTCGACTTGCGCCGCAAGCCTGTTCAGCGCAACCTCATGCTCCGCCACCGGTTGAGCATCGAAACGCGCAAGTACCTCGACGGCGTGGAGTTCATCGAGGTCGAGACACCTTACTTGATTAAGTCTACGCCAGAAGGCGCTCGAGATTTCGTCGTGCCCTCACGCATGAACCCCGGGCAGTTTTACGCGTTGCCACAAAGCCCGCAAACGTTCAAACAGTTGTTGATGGTCAGCGGATACGACCGCTACTACCAAATCGTCAAGTGCTTCCGCGACGAAGACCTCCGCGCTGATCGCCAGCCGGAGTTCACGCAGATTGACTGCGAGATGGCTTTTGTGGAACAAGAAGACGTACTGCAGACGTTTGAGCACCTCGTGCGCCACCTATTCAAAACCGTCCTCGACGTCGAAATCGATGCGTTCCCGCGCATGACCTACGACGAGGCCATGGAGCGCTACGGAAGCGACAAACCCGACGTGCGCTTCGGCATGGAGTTCGTCGACTTCGGTCCGGTCGCTCAAGGCCAAGGCTTCGGCGTGTTTGACAACGCTGAAGCCGTGCTGGGCATCGTAGCTCCCGGTTGCGCGAGCTACACCCGCAAGCAGCTCGATGCCCTAACCGATTGGGTCAAGCGCCCACAGATTGGCGCCAAGGGCTTGGTGTACTGTAAAGTCAGCGAAGACGGCACGTTCAAGTCGAGCGTAGACAAATTCTTTGACGCAGAAAAACAAGCGGCATGGGCTGCTCATTCCGGTGCCAACGCAGGGGATTTGATCCTGATGCTCTCCGGCGATTTGCACCGGGTTCGCAACCAACTGAACGAATTGCGTTTGCACATGGGCAGTGCGCTGGGATTGCGCGATCCCGAGGTCTTCAAGCCTTTGTGGGTGGTGGACTTCCCCCTCCTCGAATGGGACGAAGACACCGAACGCTACCACGCCATGCACCACCCGTTCACCTCGCCGAAACCCGAGCATTTCGACCTCATCGATTCGGACCCTGGTGCAGTGAGGGCCAATGCCTACGACATGGTCATCAATGGCGTAGAAATCGGCGGAGGCTCCATCCGAATCCATGACAAAGCCATCCAAGCGCGCATGTTTGACTTGCTCGGCTTTACCCCGGAAGAAGCGGAGGCTCAGTTTGGCTTCTTGATGAACGCTTTCCAGTACGGCGCTCCACCGCACGGCGGACTGGCACTCGGCTTCGATCGCCTCTGCTCGCTCTTCGGCGGCAGCGACTCCATCCGGGATTTCATCGCCTTCCCTAAGAACAACTCGGGCCGCGACGTCATGATCGACGCGCCGAGCCCCATTCACGACGAACAATACGACGAACTGTACCTCCGTTCCACAGCAACGGAAGACGAAGCATAACCTCAAGCCATGTACCCACCTTAACTCGTAGCTCCCATGAAAGCCGACCTCACCGAGGCCGGAATGACCGAATTGCTTTCACCCGAAGCGGTGGACGCCGCGCTCAATGAATCCGGTACCACCCTCGTGGTCATCAACAGCGTGTGCGGTTGCGCCGCAGGTGCCATGCGCCCCGGTGTCAAGCTCGCGTTGCAGCACAGCAAATTGCCCACCCACCTGACAACTGCGTTTGCCGGGGTGGACCGCGAAGCGGTTGACCGAGCGCGCAAATTCATGCTGCCCTACCCGCCCAGCTCACCGAGCATTGGGCTGTTCAAGGACGGCCGTTTGGTCCACATGATCGAGCGTCACCACATCGAAGGCCGCACTGCAGAAATGATCGCAGAAAACCTGCAAATGGCCTTTGACGAATACTGCTAACTTCCGGGCATGAAGCCCTGGAACAAAGCCATCCAACGCGTCTCTCCGAGCTGGCAAGCAGCTGGACTGACGTGGCTCTGGGTGGCTTTGTTGCATCCCGACGTTTTTTTTCGGCCCAATTCCATCCTGCTCGCGTCAAGCCGGGACGCAGTCAAAAACATCTACACCCTCGCTTGGCAATGGGCCCATGGCGGCGGATTCAGCACGGAATTCGCGGGCATGGGTTGGCCCTTTACGGAGCACGTTTTTTACACCGATGGGCATCCGCTGCTGGCGTGGCTGACGAGTGGCTGGCTCGTGCCCCATGTCCTTCCCGCCGCATGGACGGCCGGGTTGGTGCACGCGGCCATCATCGCCTCGTGGGGCCTAGCTGCTGCACTGTTGGTTCGCATTTTGAACCACTACGGCGCCCGCGGTACCGGCGTCGTCTTGGCAAGCAGCTTCATCGCCTTGAACCATCCGCAGGTGCTGCGTTGGACTGGGCACTATGCCATGGCGTACACAGTTGCGCTGCCGCTCACGTGGTGGCTGCAACTACAATGGCAAGCCACTCCCACGTGGAAGAACGCCAGGAAACAAGCCCTGAACCTCCTCGTTTGGCTCCTCACGCATGCCTACCTCGGCGCCATTGCCGCGGCCTTCGCCGGGCTCATGGGGGGCTTTCATTGGTTGGCCAACTCGAAGCGAACGGGCAATGCAGTTGTCCAACTCGCTGTGGCAGCCACTACACCGCTAGCGGGGTACATGGTGCTGTTGGCAGCCTCGGATGCGCACCCCTTTCGCACGGACCGTCCGTTTGGATTTTGGGACAACGTCAGCCGTTGGAACGCGGCCTTGTTGCCGTCGCACGGACCGCTCGGAACGCTTCGGGTGGACTGGGGGTGGGGACTGACGGCCTGGGAAGGTTGGGGATACCTCGGTACAGGGGTTTGGGTGGCATTGGCCATCGCCTTCGGAACAGCTGTGGTTCGGTTGCGCTCCTGGCCGCAGCTGAGCACGGCCGGACCGTGGCCCGCTGTGACTGCAGGCCTTGTGCTTTTTGCCGTAGCGGTGGGCGAACCGTTCTTGACCGGCAAAGAAGCCTGGTTGGAAGAGGCCACATTGTTCATGCAGTTTCGCGCCATCGGACGGTTTACATGGCCGGCGGTGTGGGCGTTCCCCGTGCTTGCCGTATGGTGGGCGCGGCAGCAGCACAAATACGTTTTGGGCCTTATGGTGGTCTGCTTTGCCTTGGATGGGTATTGGATGCAGCAAGAAGCGCGTGTGCAAATGGACCCAATGCCCAATGGATTTCACGCGGCCTCTACAGAGGTGAGTCGCCTGGGCGACGTGGCTGAGGCATACGGCGCGCTGGCCATTCATCCCGTTCCTTGGTTTCAAATGGGCAGCGAGAGCGTCGGCCGAGAAGGCACCCTCGAAGCGCACCGAAAAACGTTGGAGGCCTCGTTTCACACCGGCCTGCCCACGACTGCGACACACCTGACGCGCATGAGCATCTCCGAGTCGCGCACCTTGGCTGAATGGATGGCGCCCGGAGGTGGTGCGGACGCGCTGCGTGAGGCCATTGGCGATTGGCCCGAGGGGGCGAGCGTTTTGCTTTACGCCTGCGACGAGCCCTCGACTTGGTTGCCGGATGACCACCGCATGTGGAACGCCGGTGAGGAAACGTCGGACCCTGCCGTACGTGTATTGCGGCTTGACGCCTTTTTTGCCCAACCCCCCTCTGCCCTTTCACCGCAACCCGGCGATTGGCATTGGAACGGGCTCAACCGCAGCCCTTATGCCGAGGCCTTGGAAGGCAGGAGCATTGCCCGGGGGCGTCAAAACGAATACCTCATCGCAGACACCTTGCGGCCGGACAGTGCCTGGCTAGGTCGGTCTGTGGAAGCCAGCTGCTGGTTTTGGCATGGCAGCGCACATGCCGGCCGCGACGCCCTGCAATTCGAATGGGTGTGCGAAGCCGAGTGGCCAGATGGGTCGCGCGGCTGGATCGAACACGTGCCGGTGGAAGCGTGCGGAGAACATGCCGGGGATTGGACCCGAGCAGCCGTCAATGTTCAGTTGGAGGAATTGCCTGAGCGGCTTTACTTCTTTGCTGTTGGCTTTGAATCGGACGGCGACAGCATTTATGCCGACGCGTTCCGTGTGAAGCCGCTGCCGCTGTAAATTTGCCGCGCATGGCACGCATCCTCACCGGCATTCAAAGCACAGGCACCCCTCATTTGGGCAACCTGCTCGGCGCCATTCGGCCCGCCATTGACCTCGCCCACCAATCGGAAAACGAGTCGTTCTTGTTCATCGCCGATTTGCACTCGCTGACGCAAGTCAAAGACGGGGCAACGCTGCGGGAAAACACCTACGCGGTAGCGGCCGCCTGGCTCGCCTTTGGGCTGGATACGGAACGCACGGTCTTCTACCGCCAAAGCGATGTCGCAGAAGTGACCGAACTGGCGTGGTACCTGAATTGCTTTTTCCCATATCAGCGCCTGACCCTCGCCCACAGCTTCAAGGACAAGGCGGACCGATTGGAAGATGTGAACGGCGGCTTGTTCTCCTACCCCATGCTGATGGCCGCGGATATTTTGCTGTACGATGCGGATTTTGTGCCGGTCGGCAAAGACCAATTGCAGCACTTGGAGATGACCCGTGACGTGGCCAGCCGGTTCAACCACAAAATGGGCGAGACCTTCGTGGTGCCCAAAGAATTGATCCGCGAAGAAACGCAGCTCATCCCTGGATTGGACGGCGAAAAGATGTCCAAGTCCAAGGGCAACACCCTCGATATTTTTGCCGAGCCTGGCGCGCTCAAAAAGCGCATCAACAAGGAGATCATCACCGACGCCACACCGTTGGAGGATCCCAAAGACCCCGACGGCTCAGTCGTTTACAACCTGTACAAATTGGTAGCTTCCGAAGCTGAGGTCGTGCAGATGGCGGCTTCCCTCCGCGCGGGTGGATACGGTTGGGGCCACGCCAAGAAGGCCTTGCTGGAAGCGGTGGTCGACGGATTCGCTCGCGAGCGCGAAGAATTCAACCGCTGGATGAGCGACAAAAGCGCCCTCGACGCCGAGCTGGTCAAAGGAGCCGAACGCGCCCGAGCAGTGGCACAACCCGTCCTTGAGCGGGTCCGCGAGAAGATCGGTTTTTGAGTTTGGCATGCTCCTTGGTTTAGGAGATGAGAACATTCATCGCTTAAATCAACGACCATGCAACATGCTCCATTGGCCCTTTGCTTCGCCTTGATCTCATCTTTGAGTTGGGCATCCAACAACAAAACCGACAACGGTGACCTGACCGTTGAAACCTCCATCGACCACGTCGTCGTCTACCAACAAGGTGCGCAAGTCGAGCGCATCGCCGAAGTGGATTTGGCCAGCGGCCTGTCCACCGTCGTTTTTGAAGGCCTCAACACCGCCATTGACCCGGCACAGATCCGCTTGACGGGCAACGGCCCCTTTCAGGTGCTCAGCATCACCCACCGCTACCACACCGACACCCTCAGCGGAGCTTCCACCGCAGAACGCCGCAGCGAATTTCAGATCGAGCGCAACGAACTGCAAAAGCGCATCAACGAGTTGAACACCCAGAACATCATCTTTGATCGCGAAGAACAGCTGCTGCTCAACAACCAAGGTTTCACCGTAAAGGACAGCGGGGTGGACCTCGAGCGGCTCATTCGCGCTTCAGAATTTTTCCGCGAACGGTTTGAGGCCATCCAAACCGGTCGCCTCAACCTCAGCAAAGAGATCGCCCAACTGCAAGAGGCGATGTACGCCATTGACCGCGAAACCAATGCCTTGCCCCCACTGCGAACGGAAACTTCGCTCGAAGTCATCGTCAACGTCGAAGCAGCCCGGGCCACCGAGGGAAAACTCCTGCTCAGCTACTGGATGAACAACGCCGGTTGGAACCCCTCGTACAATGCCCGTGT
>CALKYI010000458.1 GCA_938003665.1 uncultured Flavobacteriales bacterium | reverse complement strand
CGGGGTGGGCTTCGGTCAGTGCGCTGCAGTGCCAGTCGAGGATGGTGGCATCGTCCAAAACGCCGTGCCAGAACCGCACTTCCGCAATGGCGCCCGTGTAGCTGTATCCGCCGTCGATGTCCGAGCCGAAATACCAGCCTTCCCCCACATCGAGGTTGCCGATGCCACTGATGTCCTCTTCTGCGGAAAAGACACCGTCGGTGTAGAGGCGCATGGAACCGTCTCGGTCAAACGAACACGACAGCGTGTGCCATTGGCCGTCCGAAACCCCAGCGGCTCCGTTGGCATCGGCTCGGTTGTCTCCGTCCCCGATGTTGACTTTCCAAGCCGGTCCGTTGGGGTATTCGAAGGAGAAGACAAATCCGGGGTTGAGCCCGGAATCCCAGTCCTTGTTTCCAACGATGGCGACGTCGGGGGAGGCTTCTGTACGGATGCGCACTTCGATGGTGAAATCTTGGTCCGCGCCGAGGGAGAGCAAGGGATTCTCTGCGATGTGCACCGCGTCGCCATTGCCTTCAAATTGCAGTTCGGCAGCGCCGGGTGCCACGCAGTTCTCGGGTGGTGGCAGAATTTCGAGGGTATCCTTGACCACGAGTTCGGAATCGACCGATAGCCCGCTGGCGCTGAAAAAGATGATTTGCTCGTCGATGGATTCCCCGCCGTGTCCGTATCCGATGCCACCGTGGTCGGTTGAGGTGAGGATGAGCCAATTTTCTTCCCCATAATTGGGGCGACTCGTCAAAGCGGAGAGGACTTCGGCCACATGCGCGTCAACGGTTTCGATGGCGTCGATGTAGGCGGGTACATTGGGACTGAACCCATAGCTGTGGCCGGCGAGGTCCACGTCGTCGAAGTGCAAGAACATGGCGTGCGGGTTGCCTGCCGTGAGGATGGCGCCAGCCGCGTCGGCAACGGCTTGGTCACTCGTCGTGTTGATGGATTCATCAACCACGTCGCCCTGGATGTAGTCGTTGATGGGGGACCAGTGGCATATAGAGTAGGTATTCAGATCCGGATTGATGGTTTCCAATCGCTCCAAGAAGGAGGGGTAGGCAGCGTAGTTGCTCCCGGTGAAATCGTTGTTGGTGACGCCATGGGCATCGGACCAAGCGCCGCATACCATCGCCGACCAACCGGGGCCGCTGTACGTGATGTCGTTGTTCAGCGCATCGGGGCTGAAGACGCCGTTCTCGATGAGGCCATCCAGCGCGGGCGTTTCCGCAGCCTCGAGGCAGTCCGATCGCAACCCGTCCAAACCGATGATTAGTACCCGCGAATCTTGGCTGAAGAGCGGGTGAACGGCGCAAAGAAGGACGAGGGCAAGGAGGGAAAAACGGTGCATGGCTACAAGGTATATTGACTCAAACTTAAGGGAATTCGCCTTGGTGCTCGAGATCACTGAGCCTCGCCCAAACCTGCAGTACATTCGAAGCATGAAGAAGATTCTCCACATTGCGCGCAGCATGGCATTCGGTGCTGCCCTGTTTTCGATTGCCGCCTGCGGTTCTGCGGACACCGCCGCCGACGCTCCACCAGCTGCTGAAAATCAAACCTACTACGGTTCTGTCATTGAGTTGGACGGCGCATTGGATGCCTCGGGGTTGCGCGCTGCCCTGTCGGAGACAGGCCGTGCCCAGGTCAAATTTGAAGGCGAGGTGCCCGCCACCTGCGCTAAAAAAGGCTGCTGGATGGACGTGGCTTCGGGCGAGGATACTGTGTTCGTTCGGTTCCAGGATTACGGCTTCTTCGTGCCCACCGAGGGGGCGGAAGGCAAGCGAACCGTCATGGAGGGCGAGGCGTTTTTCGACACCATCGAGGTTGCGATGCTCCAACACTACGCGGAAGATGCCGGCGCATCAGAAGAAGCCATCGCAGCCATCACGGAGCCTGAATTGCGGTTGGCCTTCACGGCGACCGGCGTCATGATCGAAGACTGAGGGATGAAGGCTTCAGCGCGAACATCGGGATGGGCCATCGTGGCACTCACCTTGGGATTGGCCTTTTGTGGTGAGGCACCCGAGCAGCCACAAGCCAAACTCGCTCCGCTGCAGCCCAACCGTTCTTCGGAATTGGCCATCGCCATGCGCGCCATGGACGGTGAGCTGGTCAGTTTGCTCGCGCGCCATGCCGAGGAAGACAACTGGGACGGTGCTGCGCTGACGCTGCTGGACCTTACGCGCATGATGCCGACCGACAGCAGTATGCTCGTGGACGGCTACAAGGCTTATGCCATGGCTTTCGGCAAGCACATCGAGGCCTTTAACGCTGCCCCGAGCGCAGACACCTATTCCGATGTCGTCAATGGATGTTTGAGCTGCCACATGCAGGCGTGCCCGGGTCCCATCGAGCGCATCAACAAGCGGCAACTCGACTGATTACGTCGGCTCGTTTTATCGCACAATCAACCGTTCGACACGGGTGGATTCATCGCGGGTGACTTGAACGAAGTACATGCCGCGTTCCCAACCGCTGATGTCAATGGGTGAGCCATCCCACAGGGCCGCATGGACGAGGCGACCTTGTGCGTCATTCACGGTGACGGGCACCTGCTCAGCACAACCGCTTAGGGTAAAAACATGCGTCGCGGGATTGGGCGTCAGCACCCAGTCGCCGCTTCGTGTCCCCACTGCGCCAATCGCTTCTGCAACATCCACGGTACCCTCGTAGATGAAGTATTCGTACTCAGCGCGTTCGGGCAAGAGCCGAATCCCATCGCCATTGCCCGCGCGGAAATAGAACATGAACCCCTCTTCCGCGTCTTCGGGAAGGGCAACGGAATACATTCCGTCACCGGCGATGGCATCGCCGCCTGTGCCGTTGTCGTTCATGGCGACCGCCTCAAATCCCCCCGCATACGGAGCATTGGTCCACAGCAAGTCCACTGATTCGGCGTTGAGGGCCTGAACCTCGAGGACTCCATTGCCTGCGTAGGCGTCGGACAGGAGAGAAGAGATCACGTAGATTTCGGAGTGCGAAGACAGTAAATCCATCCAAAATTCGACAGTACTCAAAATGCCGTCAAACCTAAAAAAAAAAAAAAA
>CALKYI010000457.1 GCA_938003665.1 uncultured Flavobacteriales bacterium | reverse complement strand
CGGTTTGCCAATTCGCGGGCCCCCCAAGCGGAAAGTTTCAGAATGCCAGGGCCGCTCATGCCCCAATGGGTAATCAGGATGGGGCCTTCCTCAGCTAATTTGGTCCCTTGTACCCTTGCGATGGCGCGAGGCGCAACGACTCCCATCAATTCGGTGATCGCATCGCCGGGCATGTTGAAGGTGAAAAGGGAAGGGACGGGTTCAACAATCCGATGTCCAAGGGAACGGAGCCAGTCAAATCCCTTCGATGTCGGACTCCCACCTGTGGCGACCACGACACGGTCGAAAGCTTCGCCGTTGACCATCCAGCCACCTGTTGCTGGCTCCAACTGATTGACGGGCGTCTGCATGCGTACCTCGACTTCGCCATCGGCAGCGGCTTGCGACAGGCAATCCACAATAGTCTGCGAATCATTGGTCGTTGGAAACATGCGGCCGTCTGCTTCGGTGTGCAGTCGCACGCCGCGCGCTTCGAACCACCTCATGGTGTCTTCGGTCTGGAATTGATCGAATGCTTTTTTGAGGGATTTACCGCCCCGCGGGTAGCATTTGGACAAGCCGCTGGCGGAAAAAGTGGCGTTGGTGACGTTGCACCGGCCTCCGCCGCTGATTTTTACCTTGGCCAACACCTTGTTCGATTTTTCGAACAGTACGACCGACGCACGAGGATGGTGTTGCCGAATCGACAACGCAGCAAAAAAACCGGCGGCGCCTCCACCAATCACTGCTGCTTTTAGCATGCTAGTGTGGCAGCTTTGAACGCAACGCCGCGTAGGTCAGCACTCCCAAAATGCCCATTACAATGGAGATGAGGAACACGGTCGTTCCGCTTCCGACCAACGCGTACATGGGACCCGGGCACGCGCCGGTCATGGCCCAGCCAAGACCGAAAATGGTACCGCCGATGTAGGCGGACTTGTAGTTGGGAGCTTTATCGTTGAGTTCGATGACATTGCCTTCGATGCTTTTGGCTCCGAGCTTGCGGATGATCAAAACGCTCAGGGCTCCGACGGCAATCGCGCTGCCAATGATGCCGTACATGTGAAAACTTTGGAAGGCAAACATCTCCTGAATACGGAACCAAGAGAGGACTTCGGCTTTCATGAAAATGATGCCGAGGAAGATGCCAATGAGGAGGGCGAGGAAATTTCTCATGATTCAGGGATTATGCGAGGATGAGGGGCAACAAAATCCAAGACGTGATAAGGCCGCCGGTAAAAAAGCCGAGCACCGCCACCAAGGAGGGCAATTGAAAATGGCTCATGCCCATGATGGCATGGCCCGAGGTGCACCCGCCGGCATAACGCGTCCCAAAACCGACAAGAAACCCTCCGCCGATGACAAAGAGCAGGCTTTGCCAGTTGCTGAGCGATGACCAGCTGAAGAGTTCAGCCGGGTGCTGTCCTGAGAAATTGGTGATGCCGAATCCCTTCAACCGGAGGATGGCCGACTCGCTCAAAGCGATGGGGGCATCCGACGCCAAAAACGCGCTGGCGATGAAGGCGCCGATGAGCACGCCCGCTACCATAACCAAGTTCCACGATTCGCTTTTCCAATCGTATTTCAGGAAGTCCAAATTGTTGGGGACGACGGCGGCGCACATGTGCCGAAACGACGAGCTCATGCCAAAGGTGCGGTTGAGAAAAATCAAATGCAGCGGGACCATCAGCCCGATCACCGGTCCGGCCACGTACCATGGCCACGGTTGGCTGATCCATTGAATGAATTCTGACATGGCGCAAAAATACGGGGCGGTGGCGACTCTCCGTGTGACCTGGTACACACAGAATGAAAGCATCCATTGAATAATGCATAGTGGGCTTTATGATTCGATTTACGCCATCCATGCCCACGCAGAGGCCGTTCATAAACAAATCCCTAATTCCTTGGTTATCAAAATCATGACGATCCAACAGAACACCAAGGTCATCGACCATTCTCATTTTTTGATTGACGGCAAGCTTGAAGCGTGGAATGGCGCACGAGCGCAAGTCTGGAGTCCGATTACCGACGACCAAGGCGAACGCATTCTATTGGGTTCAACGCCCGACCTGCCCAGTGAAGAGGGAATGAAGGCCCTCGAAGCGGCCAAGTCTGCATACGACCATGGCCGAGGCACCTGGCCAACGGCACCGGCGGCAGATCGCATCGCGGCCATGGAGAAATTCATCGAATTGATGGTACCCAAACGCGATGAGGTGGTGAACTTGCTGATGTGGGAGATCTGCAAGAAGCGTTCCGATGCCGAGAAGGAGTTTGACCGCACAGTTACCTACCTCCGGGAGACCATCGATGAATACAAGAACCTGCACCGCGAGGGCAGCCACATCATGTCGGTCGACGGCACGCTCGCTCAGATTCGACGCGGTCCTATTGGAGTGGTGCTGTGCTTGGGTCCGTTCAATTACCCGTTGAACGAAACGTTTTGCGTGCTCTTGCCGGCGCTGTTGATGGGCAACACGTGCGTTTTTAAACCCGCCAAGTACGGTGTTTTGCTCAT
>CALKYI010000456.1 GCA_938003665.1 uncultured Flavobacteriales bacterium | reverse complement strand
TCCGGATTGAAAAAAAGCAGGGTCTGTAATCCCATGAGGGTACCCGGTGTGTACCGCATGCCGTACAACCGAAGTGCGTCACTATAGATCGGGTATTCGATGTATTCAAACTCCCCTGCCTCCAGCCCAATGCTGCTCATGATTTGGCTCCACACCAGGCTGTTTACGTTGTTGACACCAAGGCGTTCTTCGATGGTCATCAAGTTGGCCGTCGGATCGGTCAACTCATAAAACGCTCCAGAGATTCCGCTGAAGAACTCGTTCGCCGCCTTGTGGTGGCCTTGATAGACGCCAAAATTCAATGCAAACTCAACCCCTTTCCGCTCAGGTACATACGCATCGTAATCGTCCCAGTCGTCCCAGTCTTGGGCTCCTCCCTCAGGAGACCAAGCCAAGGCCAGACACATTGCACTGAAAAAGATGGCGTTCCGCATATCCTCTAATTTACGGCCGAAACGCGCATTTCCAGCCGTTGGAGCGGCCAGTCGCTCTCATCCGTTGGCACTTGGGACAATTGATCCAAGACATCCCACCCGTCCACCAGACGACCAAACACCGTATGCTCGTTGTCCAAATGCGGCGTTCCTCCTTCGGCCAAATACCTCGCTTTCTGCGCTTCTGAATAAGTGATGCCCTTCTCGCGTTCGATTTGCTGCAACTCCCTAGAAGTAACGTCTCGTCCGACGACGATGTAGAAGTCGTAGGAAGCCGAACGCTTGTCGGGGTTGCCTTTGTACGTCCGCCCCATGGCCACAGCCCCGCGCACATGCCGGTGGTTCTCACTGAATTCACTGGGCAACGTGTGCTTGCCAATCAACCAGCGCATTTCCTGTGCTCTCGGATCCTCAGAATTGCCTCCTTGCACCACAAACTCAGGTACAATACGAACAAACTCACTGGGCCGGTAGTAGCCCCGTTGCACTTTGTAGCGAAAGTTGGCTGCATGCAAAGGCACATCTTCAAACAACTCGAGCGTCATCGGGCCGAACTTTGTTTCGACCCGGATCAACGCCCCCGGATTATCGGGCTCCCATTGGCTCAAGAATGCCTCGCAATTGTCATCTGACAGCGGAGGGTAAGCCAAAATTTTGGCCTTCGCAGCAATAGCGGCGGAATCTGCAGCCGCCTGGACAACACCTTCTTGCGGTGCAGCACTTGGTGTTGAGGCCGGTTGGCTTTCGGCACATCCACTGAACAATAGCCACGCCAATGAAATTAAGAAAACGTATCGCGTATGCATGGTGCAAATTTAGGCGGCGCAAAGATGACGACCGGCACCACGTACATACAGTACGAACCTACCGAGGTAACTTTAACCCATGACCCGCTACGCCATCGTCGACATCGAAACGACCGGCTCCCACGCCAAAGGTCACGGCATTACCGAAATTGCCGTCGTCATCACCGATGGCAAGCAAGAACTGGAACGTTGGGAATCCCTGGTCGATCCTGGGCTCCACATTCCCCTGCACATCACGGAACTAACGGGCATTGACAACGACATGGTCGAGGCCGCGCCAACCTTCTCA
>CALKYI010000455.1 GCA_938003665.1 uncultured Flavobacteriales bacterium | reverse complement strand
GTAGTATTACCTCGACCTAGTCAACGATTATTTCAATAATTTGGACGACACAAAGACCGCTCCCGAGCTTCAACCTGAACGCTAGCGATTATGATTGATACCATGCAAAAATTGGAATTCGCTTCACGGCCTGAAAACATCGCAATCATCGAGCGTCTCATCGATGAAATCCGTGAAAACAACGCGTTCGACGAAGAGTGTTACGGCGACGTATTGATCGCCATGACCGAGGCTGTGAACAACGCCATCGTCCACGGGAACAAATTGCATGAAGACAAAATGGTCGTAGTCGAATACGAACTTCAGGAGCGCAACCTGTACTTCAAAATCACCGATCAAGGCGCAGGGTTCGATTTCGATAATGTTCCAGACCCCACCTCTCCTGAAAACCTAGAGAAACCCAATGGCCGAGGCGTATTCCTCATGCGCAGCTTGGCTGACGAATGTGCGTTTGAAGACGACGGTCGCATCGTGGAGTTGACATTCAACGACGTCTTCTCAGCGTCCTAAACCACTCCGCATCTTGGCATTACACTTTCACAATGCCGACCACGCATTTCGCTGCCCGCAGCGCCGAAAAATCCGCGCGTGGATCGAAGATTTTGCTCGCACCCACGGAAAGCGTATTGGTGAGATCTCCATTGTCTTCTGCAGCGATGCCTACCTGCTCGAGGTGAACAAAACCCACCTTAACCACGATTACTACACGGACATCATCACCTTTGACTATTGCGAAGCCGGAGAGTTAAACGCAGATCTTATGCTCTCTATTGATCGCATCAAAGAGAACGCAAAAACACATAATCAGTTGTTTTTCAATGAGTTAATACGCGTCATAATCCACGGACATCTGCACCTTGTTGGCTACAAAGACAAAAGCGAAAAAGAACAGGTAGCCATGCGCAATCAAGAAGACGCGTGGATCGCCAAATTCCACCAATCCGCCTCATGATCCACGATACTTACGACGTAATAGTGGTCGGAGCTGGGCACGCTGGCAATGAAGCCGCTGCTGCTGCCGCCAACCTCGGAGCCTCTACCCTGCTCATCACCATGAACATGGGGGTTATTGGTCAGATGTCTTGTAACCCCGCTATGGGTGGAATCGCCAAGGGTCAAATCGTCCGTGAAATCGACGCGCTTGGTGGTTACTCGGGTATCGTGAGCGATCACAGCGCCATTCAATTTCGGATGCTCAATCGCTCAAAGGGACCTGCTATGTGGTCTCCCCGGACACAAAACGACCGCATGCGATTTGCAGAAAAGTGGCGCCTGATGCTCGAGCAAACCGACCGGCTTGATTTTTGGCAAGACGCCGTAACAGAATTACTCATTGAGAACGGCACCTGTGTTGGGGTTAAAACACAACTCGGCGCCACCATTCGATCGAAGTCCGTCGTGGTCACGGCAGGAACCTTTCTCAATGGATTGATGCACATCGGAGAGAAACAATTCGGCGGTGGCCGAGCTGGCGAGAAGGCCATTCGCGGCATCACAGAACAACTGGTCGATCACGGTTTCAGCGCAGACCGAATGAAAACCGGTACTCCGCCCCGAGTAGACGGAAGAAGCATCAACTACACCATCCTCGAAGAGCAATTCGGAGATGAAAATCCGCAACGATTCTCTTACACGAATACCCCACAACTCAAAGAACAACGAAGCTGTCACATTGCCTATACCAACCTGGATGTGCACGATCTGCTCCGAGAAGGCTTTGATAGATCGCCCATGTTCAACGGCCGAATCCAAGGACTTGGCCCTCGTTACTGCCCAAGCATCGAGGACAAAATCGAACGATTCAGCGACAAAGACGCTCACCAACTTTTTGTCGAACCCGAAGGGTGGGACACCATCGAAGTGTACGTCAACGGCTTCAGCACCAGCCTGCCCGAAGATGTTCAGGTCAAAGCCTTGCGGGCTGTACCTGGATTCGAAAACGTGAAATTCTTCCGGCCTGGCTACGCGGTAGAATACGACTTCTTCCACCCCACCCAACTTCGACACAGCCTCGAAACCAAAGCCATAAGCAACCTGTTCTTTGCGGGCCAAATCAATGGTACCACCGGTTATGAAGAAGCCGCTGCACAAGGCATCATGGCGGGAATCAATGCCGCACGTTCCACGTGGAACCAAGATCCGGTTGTGTTAAAACGCAATCAAGCCTACATCGGTGTCCTGATAGACGACCTCGTCACCAAAGGCACCAAAGAGCCATACCGTATGTTCACTTCACGAGCGGAATACCGAATTCTGCTCCGTCAGGATAATGCCGATGCGCGTTTAACCCCATTGTCCCATGCCATCGGTTTAGCAAGCGATGAGCGCTTGCAACAACTGGAGGCAAAACAATCCC
>CALKYI010000454.1 GCA_938003665.1 uncultured Flavobacteriales bacterium | reverse complement strand
GATTATGAAATCGCCGAAATCCACGCTCCACAACACTGCATCGGGCGAACGTTGGGCAGCATCGCTTTAACCAATCGCTATGAATTGCGCCTCATCACCATCCGGCGCAAATTTGCCGCTGAGACGGAGGGCGGTGAAGAGCAAGAACACATCATCGGGGTTCCAAAAGCAGAGATGGTCATTCAAGAAACAGACACCTTGGTGGTGTTTGGCACCCTGAATGGGGTGAAGAGATTCGTCGAGATCAACTCCTAACGGCCGCGCCAGTCAGCGGATAATCCGAACAGAACCGGTCGCCTGAAACCAAGGGCTCAACTGGCCTGATGGATCGGTGTAGTGGCGGTATTTCGCCTTCCACAGATACAACTCGTCCTGCACATAATGCGTCCTCGCAGGTGCCTGTCCGTGCCAGTAGTCTCCAAGGGAATCGGCTTCCCAAACCAGGTTGCCCCAACGGTTGTACAACTTGAAATCCAATTCCACCAAGTTGCGGCCTTCAATGCGCAACACTTCGTTCAAGCCATCGCCGTCTGGAGTGAAGGCTGTCGGCACGAACAGCAACGGCTCCGAGCAAAAGTCAACCACCGTGGCAAAACGCTCGGTCGTGCACCCAATCTCATTGGTCACCACCACACTGTACACCCCGGGGCCATCGATTTCAAGCGAGGGCAAGGTCGACCCGTTCATCCATTGGTACGCTGCGTAACCCGCTGGCACGCTAAGTTGGTATTTCACCCCTGGAAAGTCCTCAAAACACAACGCTGAATCCTGAGGAAACGAGAAATCCGGACTCGGCAATACCTCCATGTTTACAGAGGCGGTGGTGGTGCACCCTCCAGCATCTGTGACCTGGACTTCAGCCACGCCCGACTCGAAAAAAGTTGCGTCTGCTGCAATGGAACCGTTGGACCACTGGTAGGTGAAAGGACCGGTCGTAGCATCCGCAGGGGTAGCATCCAACACAAGCCCGGCATCCGCGCACCCCGTCGCCGAATCTGGCAGTAAAACTTCAGGGCCATCCGTGAAAGTCACGGTGATGGCATCGGAATTCACACACCCTTCCGGCGATGTCGCCGTCAAACCATAGGTCCCAGATGATGTGACGTTCAACACAGGCAAGGTCTCACCGGCGACTGTCCAGTCGTAAGCATAATTGACAGGAAGCCCGGGATCCAGTGTAACGGTTTCCTCCGCGCACACCACAATGTCAGAGCCCAATTCCATGCTCGGGAAAATGGAAATGAGGTTCACCTGCGCACTGGCTGAACATGAGGCTCCCCCCAGACCGGCAATGGTTGCAGTGACTGTGTATGATTCGGATAGCTCTTCTTGAACCTGTGGATTGGGAATGTTGGGATTGCTCAACCCCGTCGCTGGTGACCACTCCCAGTCCATGGCGTTGGCCACATCCACTTCGGCCTCCAATTGTCCGCCGATGGTCGAACACAATGCCACTTCCGCTTCCGTGATCACTGAAAACTCGGGGTACACCGTCAACGTAATTTCGTCTTCGTAAACCGTGCCATCTGGGGCAACCATCACGGCGCTGTACAGCGTGGTGTTGTCGGGAGTGACGGATACGGATTGAGCAGCCGGATCATCCACCTCACCTGCGGGACTCCATGAAAAAGTCCAATCTGCCACATCGGTGTTTGGGTCAAATGCCAACACGTTGCAGTACAGGGATACAGCATCGCCCGATCCCGCACAGTAATAGTTCTGGGAGGTCGCGATGTAGGGCAATTGGGCATCCGCCACCAAGGCGACGCAACAAAACAGCATGATCGCGAATGCTTTCAGGCCAGCGCCGCACGCTCGAGACTCCAATTTCACGCGGTTCCAAATCATTCTTCCAGTTCTTTTTCGGCCAGGGACCATTCCCACTCAACCAACCAATTCGAGCGAATTTCAGGCTGTTGAGCGGGGCAAAAATACGGCTCAGCAACTTGAAGCGCATGCGGTTCAGCGGATTGCCAAATTGAGTCGCGGTTGGCATCCCACTCAAATCCCATCTCCGCCTTTCCGGGCGAACGAAGCGGAAAAACAGAGGAGGTATCCGATTCAACGTCAAACCGGGCATCATCCACTCGAAACCAGGCAGGGCCAGCAACATCTGCAA
>CALKYI010000453.1 GCA_938003665.1 uncultured Flavobacteriales bacterium | reverse complement strand
ACGTGCAAGGAGACCACATCTGCCGATTGCACGAGTTCGTCCAAGCTGCATTCTTCCACACCGTGTTCGCCCGCAAAGCCGGACGTGTACTTGTCGTACGCTAGCACCCGGCACCCGAATCCGCGGAGGCAACGGGCAAACGATCGCCCCATATTCCCGAACCCGATGATGCCCACGGTTCGGGCTTCCAGTTCCAAGCCGCGGTGGCCTTCGCGGTCCCAGCCGCCGCCGCGGACATGCCGGTCCGCGCGGGTGAGTTTGTGCAACAAGGCAAGCAGCTGTCCCACGGCGTGTTCCCCAACGGCCGTGGCATTGCCTTCGGGGGAGGAGATGACCCGCATGCCCCGCCGTTCGGCCTCGGCCACGTCAATGTTATCCAAACCCGCCCCGCTTCGCGCCACCCATTCCAGTGCAGGCAGCGCGTCGAGCAGCGCTGCATCCACGGTCAGCCGCGAACGCAGCACGATGCCGTTGCAGGTGGACAGCGATCCGGCGAGCACGTCGTCGCGCGACATGGCTTCAGCGTGCACGCAGTCCATGCCCGCAGCCGTCAAGCGCTCCCAGAGCACGTCGTGGACAGTATCGAGGAATGCGACGCGTGCCATCAAATCAAGTAGCTGGCGATCACACCGCCAACGGCGAAGTAGATCATCAAGCCGATGATGTCATTGACCGTGGTGATAAAGGGTCCGGTGGCCAGGGCAGGGTCGATTTTGTACCGGTCCAGCATCAGCGGAACGAACGTGCCGAACAAGGCCGCGAAGACAATGACGCAGAGCAGGGCAATGCTCACGGTGATGCTCAAGGCGGTGCCGAAGCCCAAAACCATGCTCGATCCGAGGATCAGGATGCCACAGATCAGGCCGTTGATGAGTCCAACTCCGAGTTCTTTGGAGAGGCGACTCAGGATGTTGCCGGTGGCCATATTACTGGCTGCGAGGCCTTGCACCACGATGGCCGCAGACTGCACTCCGACGTTTCCGCCCATCGCCGCAATCAACGGGATGAACAGGGCCATTTCGGCATTTTCATGGATGTCAAAAGCACCGATCACGTAGGCGCCCCCCAATCCGCCGACGAGTCCGATGAGCAACCACGGCAGCCGCGCACGGGTCAGTGTCCAAACGCTGTCACTCGATTCGACGTCTTCCGAAATACCGCTGGCGAGCTGGTAGTCCCGTTCGGCGTCCTCGATGATGGCATCAACCGCGTCGTCAATGGTGATGCGCCCGAGCAACCGCCCCGTTTCATCGACCACAGGCAACGCGACCAAGTCATATCGCTCCATGAGTTTTGTGGCCTTCTCCTCCGACTCCTCCGCAAGGATGGTGACGATGTCGCCTTGGGATTGCAGTTCGCTGATGCGCGAACGCGTGCTTTCCGCCGCTAACAACAGGTGCTTGAGGCTGAGCCGACCGGTGAGCCGGTCTTCGGCGTCCACCACGTAGACGGTGTAGACCTGATGCAATTCGTCGGCCTGCCGGCGGATTTCGCGGATCGCCCGTGTCACCGGCCATTCGCCACGGACCTTCACGAGTTCCTTGGCCCTGACGGCTCCGTCGGTGCCGTCTTCGTAGTTGAGCAGGTCCCGGATGTCCGAGGCTTGTTCCTCGTCTTCCAAGAGGCCAATGACCTCCTCGGCTTTGGTCTCGGGCAATTCGCCCATCACGTCCGCCGCGTCGTCCGAGTCCAAGTTCTCCAATACCTCTTCTGCAATCTCCTCTGCGGTCATCGCACTCAGCAAATCCGACCGCTGCTCTTCGTCCAATTCGATGAGCACATCGGCCTTGGCTTCGTTGTCAAGGAGGCGGAACAGGTAGCTCGCGTGGTCGAAATTCAACCGGTCGATGACCCCAGCGATGTCCGTTGCGTGCAATTCCTCCAGCGACGCACGCAGCTCGGAATCTTTTCCGGCATCGATGCACTCGTTGAGCTGTTGGAGGTATTCTTTTGTGATGTCGAGCATGGGGCGGCGTTGCCCCAAAGGTAATCATCCCGCCTTCACCGCTGTTTCCGCTTCGCGGCAAAAAAGTCCCTGAGAAGCTGGCTGCATTCCTCTTCCAAGATGCCGCGGTCGACCGTGGTTTTGGGGTGGGTCAAACTCGCTTGCCCCGGGTTCATCCACATGCGGTAGCCGCGTTTGGCATCGGATGCGCCGAAGACGATCCGCCCGACCCGGGTCCAAAACGCCGCACCGGCGCACATCGGGCATGGCTCAAGGGTCACATACAGCGTGCACTGATCGAGGTGCTTGCCTCCGAGAAATTCCGACGCCGCCGTGAAGGCTTGCATCTCGGCATGGGCTGTGAAGTCGTTCAACCGTTCGCAGAGGTTGTGGGCGCGCGCAATCACCTGGCCACGGGCCACGATGACGGCACCGACAGGTACTTCGTCTTGCTCAAAGGCATGTTGGGCCTCGGCTAGGGCGAGGCGCATGAAATGTTCGTCGTTCAGCGGTTGTTCCACGCATCGAAGTTACGCGGAAGCGACTAATTCTTCGAGCGCGTTTTGCGCTTGGGTATTGGCTTCGAGGAGTGGAGCAGCACCGGCCGGCGCGGGCAGTTGGCCGGATTCGAGTTGCTTTTGGGTGCAGGTGGCCATGCCGAACGCCTCAGCCCAATGCTTGGCTAAGTAGACCTGCTCGGGTTGACCGGGCGTCGGGATGAGGATGGCACGTTTGCCCAATGCGGCGAGGTCGAGCAAGGAGGAATACCCCGAACGGCAAACGATGGTATCCGCCCCTTTCAATGCGCCGGCCAATTCTTCGGCAGTGGGGTCCGGCCAAACCGTTACATGGCCATCAACTTGTGGCTGGGCGCCCGGTCGGCCTGCGATGAGCAATGCAGGTTCGTCATCGGCCTTCATCCACGCCATGAGTGCTTGTTCCATCAATCCGCGGTGGGGCTCCGGTCCGCTGACCATGCCGACTTTCTTCCACGGCCCGGCGGGCGCATTCAGCGGAAGCCGGGTGAGAATGCCAATGCATTGAGCGTGTGGCAAGGGGTTTTTGAACGCAAGTGTGCCACTGAGCCGGGCTTCGTCGTCATCAGGAACCCATACGGTTCGGAATTTCTTGGCGTGTTGCTGGACGAATAGCCTCGCCGGCCCTTCGAACCCTTTCGGGACCGGTAACTGCAACTGGTGGGACATGAGCACAGCGGGCACTTCGGGGTGGTGCACGCCGTAGCAGTTGTCGCTAACGATGTGGGTGATTCCGTGTGCTTCGACGGTCGTCCGCGTCCACGCGGTTTCGTCCGCGATGCTTTTCAGGAAGCCCGGCATTTGTCCGGCGATCTTGAACAGCGTTCCGCGTTTCGCGTAGGTGATATCGGGCCCTGGTTTGTCGTGGAAGGTGATGGGCTGACCAGCAAACTGGCTCTTGAGGAATGCGAGCGCCGTGCCCTTGGTGCCTACGTGCACCTCCCAGCCGCGGTCAACGGCGTGCTGGATCAACGTTGCCGTTCGGGTTGCGTGTCCCATGCCCCAATCGAGGAGGGCAAACAAGACCGAGGGCCGGGAAGAAGTAGCCGCGTTCATCCGTGCGAAGTTCAGTAATTTTGCCGGGC
>CALKYI010000452.1 GCA_938003665.1 uncultured Flavobacteriales bacterium | reverse complement strand
GTAGGCGTCAACAAACCGGTGACTTGGTACGGGATGTCTCCCTCCAGCAATTCGGAATACTGCGTGATGAGCAATTCCCACGTGTCGCTTGGCGGCTCGAGGTCCGGTGACGCAGCTTCCAGTAAACTCACATAGCCGTGTGATCCATCGAGCCTCCACGGCACAGCAACCATTGTGTCCCCGGAACCGTCCAAGGCCGCGGAACGAACGATAGCTTCCGTATCATTCAATGCCGTTAGCTGTACTTGGCGCACCCCCAATTGGTCGTTTTCCAGTCCATATCCCAGGTTGACCAGTACCACCTCTCCCACGGTCAACACCCGCTCCGTGGAATCGACGGGGAAACCGTTGGGCGCATCCAAGCGCCATTCCAAAGCCTCCACTTCATCCTCCGTCCAATCCGATCGGAAGGCTGTCAGCCCTGTGCGTGCAATGCGCATCGTGCGACTCGAATTCAGGATGGCGTCCACCCCTTCGTCCCGGGGTTCGAATCGGAGGCACCAGTCCATTTTGGAATGGGAGGCTACAATCGCCCGGTCCACCAAACTGTAAAAGATCCGCTGCTCGTACGAGTCGCCAATTGACGCCGTGTGTACCTCAGCCTCTCCAGCCGGACGTGCCTCGATTGGCAATTCGTATTCGATGCATCCGAACAGCGCGCAGGCGAGGAATGCAAAAGCTAGGCGCTGCATCATGGCTGTTGGGGTTTGAGGGAGTACGTGAAGCGCACCTGCACAGAGCGACCCCAGGCGATGAGGGCGGTGCCATTGGCATGCTGTCCATCCGGCGTACCGAGGTTGAGCGAGGTCACGTCAGCGAGGTTTTTGAAATGGAGTTGGACGCGGTAGTAGCGGTTTTTCGAAACCCAATCCACGGCGTTGACGTCAATCAACGTGTAAGCGGGTGCTTCGACCTGTTCCAACTCGCCGTCGACTCCGGCGATGAAGCGGCCTTGGGCACCATTGTACTTGATGAAGGCCGCGACGGCCCATTGTGGACGTACCTGCCAGCGGCCTTGCACTTGCGCTTCAGGGGTGAGGATGCGCGGCTGAAACGCCTCGTCTGGTGCAGCTTGGGTGCGATTGGAAATCCAGCTCACACCGGCTTCGAGGTTCCATGTGTCGCCCGACTGCTGAGCATTGAGCTGGATGCCTTGGGCCTCGAAAGCGGTAAAATTCTCGTACTGGAAAGTGCCATTGTTTTGGTCCACCAACCCAATGCGGTCGAATACGCGGTTGATGAAGACGCGCGCTTGCACCGTAGTCCGCCCCTCGCGTTCAGCGGCGAATTGCGCAAAGTGCGAGGATTCCGGACGCAAATCGAGGTTGCCGAAGAGCTCGTGGTTGGTGTCGACGAATTGGAAGTGCTGTTCCTTCAAGTTTGGGGCGCGGAAACCGCGGGCGTAGGCAGCGCGCAGGACCGTTTTTTCGATGCCCCAACGGCCATTCCAGCTGG
>CALKYI010000451.1 GCA_938003665.1 uncultured Flavobacteriales bacterium | reverse complement strand
ATGCCGTCGCGGTTGCTGATGGTGCCTTCCAGCCGGATTTTGACCCACCGGTTGTCGTTCGGAATGGCCTCTAATACTTGGGCGTATTCCCCCACGAGGTTGTTCACCAGATCCGGGAATCCATCGAGGTTATAATCGCCCGTTACCGCGGAGAATGACAGCGCCTCCACATCGAAAAAGCCGGTGGAGTCCTCGTAGAAAACACCGACCTCGTTGTGGAAGAAGTTATCAGGGACGTAAGGGTAATTCTGGAAAATCCCTGGCCACGAAGTGTAGGTCGAAAACCCGGTGCACACATGCAAGTCCTCCCAACCGTCGTTGTCCATGTCAAACCACGTGCCGGCCCAACTCGTGAGGTTGACCATGACGCTATCCCCCTCCTCGGGGTCGTGCAATTCGAACACCCCTGTTCCGTCGTTGAGGACAAAGTGGTTGCCTTCAAACATTCCCGCGGACATGTACAGGTCTTGGTCGTTGTCCCGATCAAAATCTGTGGTCGCCGTGCACATGGCATTGATGGAATAATCCAATTCCATGTCATGTGCGTCGTTAAAGAAATCACCGTCCTCTGTTTGCTTGTAGTACTTGTTCTCAAAGCAAATCCGATCGCGTATGAGGTTCAAATCCAACAACCCATCTTCGTTGAAGTCCACCCACTGGCCCTGAAAATTCTGCGGCAGCGGCTCGCCCATCGGGAAGTCAAACGTAACCTCTTCGAAGTAGGCTTCGCCCAGGTTTCGGTAAAACTCATTAAAAGGTGGGTCCTGGCCGCTGACGTAATTCGCGATGAACAAATCGAGCAGCCCGTCATTGTCGTAGTCACCGAAGCACGCCCCGTAACTCCGTCGGTTGGTTTGGTCAATGCCGCATTGCGCGCTGACGTCGGTCATCACCAAGTCCCCTTCATTCAAGTACAGGCGGTTTGCCGCCAGGCGATAAGTGATAAGCAAATCTTGGTCTCCGTCGTTGTCGATGTCCGCCCACAAGATGCACTTGGCTTCATTCGGGTAGTCCGGCAAATCCAATTCATACGGAATGAATCCTTCTCCATCGCCTAGGTAAAACTGCAGGTCCCCCATGTGGTGGGCAATGCTCAAGTCATCCAGCCCATCGCCGTTGAAGTCCGCCATGCTCAGGCCTGCTCCCAAGTAGCCGCCCGTGTGATCGGTCCAGATGTCCATCGCATTGCTGACGTCCACGAATGGCGCTTGGGCTGTACCCGACAACCCTATGAGCAACCCAACGAGCACGGCAGCCGCTGGCATCAGCCCCTGGGTGGGCTGAAACGGATTGAAATGCGGTGTTATTTTTTGGACGTGCAGCATGTGGAAACCAACATGGTTCCATTGCTCGCAGGTAATCTAAAAATAACCTTCAACCTCAACAATTCCAATTGAATACGCCCAAATCGCAGCCTCAGGGACAGTACGAAGCAAAGGCCCCGAGCATGACCAACAAATCCGCCACGTCCACTTGGTTGTCCCCGGTGAGGTCCGCAG
>CALKYI010000450.1 GCA_938003665.1 uncultured Flavobacteriales bacterium | reverse complement strand
GCCTTCAGCGGCTTGAGCCAGTGCCCAGCGATCGAAGTCGTTTTTGGATTCACCGTAGGGATTCAATGGGGCAAGGGCGTCCACTATGCCGTGGTCGTCTGTGTACCCATGTTCGCCGCCGCCGTACGTGGCGGCGGAAGAAGCATAGACCAAGGGCAAACCGTACTCCACGCAAGCATTCCAAACGCGCTGGCTGTACGAGACGTTCAAATCGTCAAAAATCGCGCGGTCCTGCTCCGTGGTGTCGGTTCGCGCGCCGAGGTGGAAGATGAATTGGACTTGGTTTTCGTTGACCTCTAGCCAATCGAAAAACGCCAACCGATCGACGCGTTCTGTGCATTTCAACTCCGCGTGATTCGGTGCCTTATCGACGCGGCTGAAGTCGTCCACCAACACCAAATCAAAAAATCGCGCCTCGTTCAACCGCGCAGCCAATGCGCTTCCAATGAACCCTGCAGAACCTGTGATGACGATCATGCGCCAAAGGTAAGAAAGGTACATGGCGTATCTTTGCAGCCGAGTCAGATGAAACAAGTCACCATCACCCGCCGAGCGCGCTTCAATGCCGCGCACCGCCTTTGGAACGACGCCTGGGATGCCGAGAAGAATTTCGAGGTGTTCGGTAAGTGTGCCAATCCCAATTGGCACGGGCACAATTACGAGGTGTTCGTCACCGTGCGCGGTGAAATCGACGAAGCCACGGGCTACTTCATCAACTTCACGGATTTGAAGGCCATCATCAAGGACAAGGTGGAGGAGCCGCTGGACCACAAGAACCTCAATTTGGATGTTCCGTGGATGAAAGGAAAACAGACCTCCGTCGAGAATTTGGTCATCGCAATCTGGGAACAACTTGAACCAATCATCCAGGAGAACGGTTGTACTCTCGAACGTGTCCGCCTCTATGAAACAGAGAACAACTATGCGGACTACTACGGAGCCTCATAATGGAATACGACGCAGAGTACCGCCCCACCGCAGCGGATATTGAACAGTTCCCCGACCTGCAAAACGGCCCTTCCTCGCTCATTCAGGGTGCGGCCGTGGAGATTCAGCAAGTCGGCATCCACAACTTCCGGTTGCCCCTCAAGTACAAGACCCGCGACAACGGCTCAATCGTGCTCGAGACGAAGGTGACGGGCACGGTGTCGTTGGAGGCGCACAAAAAAGGCATCAACATGTCACGCATCATGCGCTCGTTTTATGACTTCAAGGATGAGGCCTTCACCATGGACAAGCTCGAGGCCGTCTTGAACACCTACCAGGAGCGACTGGATGCGTTCGATTCCAAGGTGGCGCTGAAGTTTTCTTATCCCATCATGAAGCCTTCGTTGCGCTCAGCAAATGAAGGCTACCAGTATTACAACGTGACGCTGGAGGGTGATTTGGACAAGACGGGTACCCTGAAGAAAATCATCCACTTTGATTTCGTGTACTCCTCTGCGTGTCCGTGCTCGTACGAACTATCAGAACATGCCCGCAACCACCGAGGCAAAGCGGTCGTGCCGCATTCCCAGCGTTCGGTGGCGCGCATCTCGGTGGAGGTCGATGACATCGTTTGGATCGAAGATTTGCAGGAAATCTGCGAGGCGGCCTTGAAGACCGAGACCCAAGTCATCGTGAAGCGCGAAGACGAGATGGCCTTCGCCGAAATGAACGGTGCGTACCTGAAGTTCGTAGAGGACGCGGCCCGCTTGCTTTACGAGCAGTTGAGTGAGGACGATCGCATCAAGGATTTCCGGGTTATTTGTTCCCACCAGGAGTCGCTGCATTCGCACGATGCGGTGTCGGTGATTTTGGCTCCTGAAAGCCAGTTCAGCGGAGAGGTGCCCCACGAATTGTGGTCCAGCCTCATCCACGTCTCGTAAGCTGCAATCACCCTCGGAAGGAATTTTTGGCGAAAGGGCAGAGCCACTGAAGCGGCTTTTCTTCCCACATTTGCGGCATGAACGAATTTGAATCGCCTCGAATTTTTGACGACGCGCTCATCCAAGACGAGTCCGTGGTCTCGCGTTTTATCGCCAACGTCTTCAGCTGGATGGTTGCCGGGTTGGTGGTCACGGCCACGGCGGCCTACTACACGGTTGAATCCGGTTTCATCATGCAGCTCTTCAACACCGAAACCGGTGCCATGAGCGGCCTCGGCTGGGTGGTGATGCTCGCCCCGTTGGGCTTCATCCTCGCCATGAACATGGGCTTTCAGCGGTGGTCTAGCACCGGGCTGACCTTGCTCTTTATCGCCTTCAGCGCCGTCATGGGCATCTCGCTGAGCAGCATCTTCCTCGTGTATGCCATGTCGAGCATTGCGCAGGTATTCATGATTACCGCCGCGACGTTTGCGGTGATGGCCATCCTCGGTTACACCACGCAAACCGACCTGACCCGCTTCGGCAGCCTGCTGATGATGGCCCTCATCGGCATCATCATCGCCAGCTTTGTGAATTGGTTCATCGGCTCGCCTTCATTGGATTACATCATCAGCGTAGGTGGGGTTTTGATTTTCACGGGCCTTATCGCCTACGATACCCAGAAGCTCAAGCGCATCGCAGCCGGCATCGAATACGGATCAGAAACCGGTTCCAAGTTGGCCATCCTCGGCGCGACCAGCCTGTACTTGGATTTCGTCAACCTCTTCTTGTTTTTGCTACGGCTCCTCGGCCGCCGGGATTGATGCGGCAAGCACAAACGAAAAAGGCCCGCTCGACGCGGGCCTTTTTGTTGCTTGAAGTTCAGATCACTTGACCATCAAGTGCTGGGACCATTGCTCGCCTTCGTCGGTTTGAAAGACGATGAGGTACGGCCCGGCCGCCAGTCGGTTGGCGTGCACGAAGTAATTCGATCGGCCTGCCGGGAAGTGTCCTTGGTGGAGCACATCGACCTGCGCGCCGAGTGCATTGTACACCACAAGGCTGCCTGAAGTGCCGCTGCGCAATTCCAGGGGGATGCTGGTGATGGCAGAAGCGGGGTTGGGGTAGGCCGCTGCCATTGGCGAAGCGTCCAACTCATCGATGCCCACTGTCGGATCGATGACCTCAAAACTCCACCAGCCTTCTGGCGCCGGCATGGGACGGGCGCCCACTTTGCCCGAGGTGGCCTCGCCTTCGATGTAGTAGTAGAGCGTTGTGCCTTGTGGATGGGCCGGGATGGCTGCCGCCCAATTGCCCGCGTCATCCGTGGCGCTCATGCTCACAGACGTCCATTCACCGGCCGGGTCGGTTGCCCAGTGAAGGGTGGCCGTTTCGATGCCGCTGCGGTGGCTCAGGTAAGCATCCACTTGGTAGTCGTTTTGGTCATCTTCTGTGTCTGGCAACGGCAGGTGGCTGATCATCAGCGGGTCTTCCACGCCAACGGTGTGGGTGATGCAGTGGATGGCGCCGCTCAAGGAAATGATCGCTGAACCGTTGTTGTCGCAGTCAATGCCCACGATTTCGTAGCCCGGCAAGGCCTCTTCGTAGATGCGAATGGCCGTGGTGTCATACTCTGTGTAGTACGTCGGGAGGAGAATCGTGTTGTTGACGAACACGGAGTTCGTGTAGGTCAAGTACCAGCCGTTCTGGTCGGGATAGCCCCAGCCTTGCTCGGGCGGACTTGGGATGCGGATGACATCGAACGGCGTTCCCCACTTGGTGGTGTAGTTGGCCAGGACGTAATCGATGTTCGCATTGATTTGCGGGCCGTCCGCAACGCCCATGGGGTATTCCGCCACGAGGAGGGTGCTCTCGTCGAGCAGTTTCATGTGCATGTCAATGTGGTGGATGCCATCGTAGGGCAGCACCGGCATTTTGATGTACGTGTCCACGCCGTGGAAGTCCTGAATGATTTGGTCAACCTCGGCCTCGCTGTGGTCCGGGAAATCCGTCCACCAGGAACTGCCTCCGTCGTTTTCTTCCAGGATGAGCTCCGAGGCAAAAGCTGTTCCGAATCCATCCGACATCCAGTTGCCGCCGGTGTTCATCAGGTCGGTTGGTTCGGCAGTCGTGGTGTACACGTCGAGCCCCATGTGGTCTCCGAGCACATCGGGAATCACATCGTCATCGGGCCGCGGGCGGTTGTACATCCAATCGACCAAGACCCGGTCGTCGTTCCAGCTGCCGTATACCGTGTTGGCACCGTAGTCACGGATCCAAATGCTGTTGTACTCCGCGGAGACGATTTCCACATTTTCCAAGTCGAGCGCTCCTCCGCACGTGGAACTTGTCAAGTAATTCTCGACCTCACCGACGTTGTCAGCAAAAATGATGACGGTGCATTCCTCCTTAGAAGCGGCGACAATTTGCTTTTGGATGCAGGGAAACGAGGTCCACGAAATGGTCAAGGCTTCCACCTCTTCCCATTCCGCCGCCGTGCGCAGCGAATCAAATGGAGGCGGGGTCTCGATGCCGCGTGTTGCGATGGGTTCGAATCCGATGCGTTCGACGTGATTGCGTTCGGCCTTGGTGATGGCGTGGGGCCACGTGATGTGTTGGGCTTGAAGGGCGGTGCACGCGGTGAGGAAGACCACGGCCAGGCCCCAAGCGGGGTTGAATGAGCGGTTCATGCTTGCAGTTTGGTCAAAAATACGGCGCCAGCGGTCAGTCCAACAACCGTTGCAACAAGTCAGCGTCAATGGAGTGCCCCCCTTCAAACGAGTGGGTCGTGTACGGAACGGCATTCGCATCCAACACCGAGGCCGTTGTCTTGAGCAAGGAGTCGTCGAAGAAAGCGTCTTCCGTCCCCAAGGCGACATCCACGCGCATCGCTTTCATGGGTTCAGTGCCCGATGCCCAGGGGTAGTCGGGGGGAAACACTCCTGACCAAAGGATGAGTCGGCTAAAGGCGGTCTGGCCCATGGCGACCCAACGCGAGGCCGTCGCGACGCCTTGAGAAAATCCGAGCAACACGGGTCGCTGTTCCGTCAACCCCAACTCAGCCGAAAGGGCATCGAGGTAGTGCACGTAATCCGCGATGTCGTCTTCCCGCGCCTCTTTGGTCATCCAAGAGGCTCCGACGCGGCCATGCGCGCCTTCGAGGTAGAACCGATGCAGCCCCTCCGGCGCAACGATGGCCCAACCGGCATCCGCGAGGGGTTGCAATCGCCTCATGAAAAACTCCGGCAACTGCCCGTAGCCGTGGAGGGCGATGAGCACGCCCTTGGCTTCGGCAATGGCGGGGCCAGCAGTGAAGTAGCGGGCGGTCTTGGTAACGGAAAACGAATGATAGGGCATCAGTAAGCGATGAGCAGTTCGGTGAGATCTCCCCGCGGGACCCAGAGGCTGTCGAGGTGCTCTGTGAGTTCTCCGTTGCGGGTGACATGGTACCGGAAGGGCAGGTAGCGATCGGCTTCCACATCGCAGGTGCGCTCCACATCGACCTCCATGCCGAGGTGGGTCTCCCACGCATTGGAGCACGTCAGGTACTCGCTGGGCGGATTCAATGTCCGGAATTGAACTTTGTCGTTCTCATCAAGGGGAAAGGCATTGACCAGGCGAATGTGCACCGTCCCACGGGGCGTAGCTTCCGTCGCGTGTTCAACTTCTGAAGATGCCAGGAAAGCGTCGGGCTGAATGAAATCCGAGCGGGGAAACCAATCCGTTGAGACCAGATTGAGCTGGTAATCCAGTGCGTTCACCCGATTGAAAAAGAAATGGGCCAATCCGTCCGCATCGGAAGTGGCGGATCCCACGGGCTGGTAGTTCCCGTTCAGCACGCCGTTCTCGAGCACGCGACGCTCCAATTCGAGGTCAATTTCCGCTGCGGGGTTGCCGGTGTCGGCATGAAGGACCGTGACGTGGAGTGCGAGGTTGTTGTCCGGCTCTGGACGGCACCCCATGGCCACCATGAGCGCGCCGACGCCCAGCGCGAATCCCCAGTTTCGGCATTGGATGCGTAATCGGAGCATCACGGGTTGATGATTTCAAGTTTAGCGAACTTCAAGAGCAGTTGCTTCTGTCCCGCCTTCGGAAAGAAGACCGTGGCCTTTTCATTGGGGCTGGCGCCTTCGACCCGGAGCACCTTGCCCTTTCCGAACTTTTCATGCCAGACGTTGACGCCTTCAGCAATGCCCTCGACGGGCCCGTCGCTTGGTGCGGCGGGTGCGGAGGCAGTGGATTCCACACGTGCCATGCGCTTGCCCGAGCTGGAGACGGGCGGCTGGGCCGGTTTCTTTTTGAACGGGTGCGCCGGTGGTGCGCCGGTGGCTTTCTTTTTCGCGGCCATCCGGTCGAATGCAGCGCCGGGGTTGCCGCTGCCCATGGACTGCCAATTCTTGCGCTGCGCCTCGAAGCTGGTCCCACCCGCGAACGGCGTGGGTTTGGCTTGCTGGGCCGAAGGCATGATGAGGCAATCGCTGTTGATCTCTTCAATGAAACGACTGGGCTCCGCTTGGATGAGTTGTCCCCATTTGTAACGGGTTAAGGCGTAGCTGAGCGCGCAGGTGCGTTTGGCCCGGGTAAGGGCCACATAGAACAAGCGACGTTCCTCCTCGAGGTCCGCCCGGGATTGCAGGGCCATGGATGACGGGAACAGTTCCTCTTCCAAACCGACAATGAAGACGTTTTCAAACTCCAAGCCCTTGGCGGCGTGGATGGTCATCATGCTGACCTTGTTTTCATCCCCATCGTCCTGATCGGCATCGGTCAACAAAGCAACGTCTAGCAAGAAGTCACCCAATGACGCAAAGGCATCCGGGTCGGTCTCCTTCGCCTGCTCGACGAAGGACTTCATCCCGTTCAGCAATTCCTGCACGTTGTCGTAGCGGGCGACGCCTTCGGGGGTTTTGTCTTGGTAGAGTGTGTGCACGAGCCCGGTGTGCTTGGCGATGTGCATCCCGAGGTCGTGGGCATCCTTGGTGTCCAATTCCGCAGCGAATCCCCGCATCATCTGTACGAAGTCTTGGACCTTACGCAGGCTCGCTCCTTTGACGCTGGTGGGCGGGGCCAGGTCGTCGGTCACGAGGTCCCAAATGCTGACGTCGCGTTCGGTCGATTCCACAAGGAGCCGATCCATGGTGGTTTTGCCAATGCCGCGGGTGGGGTAGTTGATGATGCGCTTCAGCGCTTCGTCGTCCCGGGGGTTGGCCGTGAGCCGGAAGTAGGCGATGAGGTCCTTGATCTCTTTGCGCTGGTAGAACGACAGGCCTCCGTAGATGCGGTAGGGCACATTGAGTTTGCGCAAGCTTTCCTCAAATGAACGCGACTGGGCGTTCGTCCGGTAGAGGATGGCGATGTCCTTCCAATGCTGTTGGCGTTGGTTGTGCAGGTCGAAAATCTGCGTGGCTGCCCACCGGCCCTCCTCGTTGTCGCTGTAGCAACGGTGCACGGCAATGCGCTCACCTTCACCGTTCGCCG
>CALKYI010000449.1 GCA_938003665.1 uncultured Flavobacteriales bacterium | reverse complement strand
CGGGGATGCGCGCAACCGTCAAGCTTTCCATGAGTTGACCCGCATGGGTAAACACATCCAGTTGCTCACCTGCACCACAAACTGCCGTCCAACGGATGGCCTCCCCCGCTGTAACGGGGTTGGGGAAGACAGCCGACCACGTGGCTGTTGGGGTGTTTTCCACGGCATTGGCATTGCCCGTTGGATTGACGTGGATGGTAAAGCCATCGATAAAGTTGATCATGCCGTCCTCGTCCACCGACACCGAGTCGCAGTACGTGGCCGTGCAAATGGTGTTTTCGCCCCAAGTCGCAGTGAGGCAGAGGAGGTAAGGCCCGTTGCCCGAGTACGTGTGCGAAGGCGACGCCTCCGTACTCGTTCCTTCATCCCCAAAATCCCAGAAATATGTTGGCTGACCTGCCAATTCAGGGACAATGACGTCCAATGAGCCCGCGATGGGGTTGCCAGCTTCATCGTAGGATTGTACGACTTCAAAACTCAGTTCGCACTCCCCACCCCCGCTCGGATCCGTGGTATCGACCACGTAACAATCTGTCCACGGTTCACACGAACCCGACGTCACGTAAACGCACACCGTCCAAACCGATTCGCCTTCAAACTGCCAGCCAAATTCTGGGGAGTTCGTGTTGCTCATGGTGGCGCCATCGATGCTCCAATCGTACACCGCGTCTTCAGGTGCACCGGAGACCATGAACATCCACGATCCCAGAACCGTCAGTCCACCGTCCAAGGTCATGTCGCAATCGTCACCGCCCGTTCCTCCACCGCAGTAAATGCCTGTGAGGTAGACATCACTCAAGCCGCCTAGCGCATTCGCCGAAAAAGAACCCGTCATGGTCACTTCCACGGAGTCGCAATTCATGTACGTCGCGTTGAGCATACCCTGCATGGTACCGGTTGGTAGTTCCAACGCTACCGTCGCTTCGCCTGCCTCATCCGTCGTTGCATTGGCCGTAAAAACCGCTCCTGCAGCCTGCACAGAAAATGCGACCGGAACGCCTCCTGAGGCATTGCCTGCTTCATCGCTGAGAAATGCCGTGGCGTTCAGGGCCACTTGAGAAATCGCTACCGAGGTGCAAGCAGCGAACAGAAAAGTCAAAATCGATTTCATGAGGTTCCGTTTGGTGTTTCGAAAGTAACCCTCCGTACCCCAGAACGGTTGCCTCGTGATGAATTTCCTCAGAGGAGGTAGTTCATCGATGAGAAGGAGCTGTGCCCCCCAGCGATGACCTCCTCGACCAATTCTTTCTGGTCCTGCGAACACGCAACGAGCGTGCGGATGGAGAAGGAACGGAGGGCGGCTTTGACGCTCAAGGTCGCAACAGCGCTGTCTTTACGGCCCGTGAAAGGCAGGGTATCGGGGCCACGTTGGCAAGAAGCGTTGATGTTTACGCGGCACACCTGGTTCACCATGTGGTCGATGCATTGGCCGGCGATTTTGGCGTCGCGAGTGAAAATGCTCACTTGCTGTCCGTAATCGCTTTCGGCGATGTCCGTCAAGACTTCTTCAAAATCCTCAAAGTCCAACACCGGGCACACAGGACCGAATTGCTCCTCTTTAAAAATGGCCGTATCGCGGCTGACGGGGTGCAAAATGGCCGGAAAAAAGAGGTTTCCTTCCACTTGGCCACCGCGCTCATTGACCACTCGGGCACCCGCTTCAACCGCTTCCTTCACGTAATCTTGCATGTAGCCGACCTTTCCCACTTCGGGCAGTGGCGTGATGTCTGCGTTGTCGAACGGACTCCCCCACTCCAATGCATCCGTCGCGGCGGCAAAAGCCTTCAGAAACGCATCTCGGATGTCCTTGTGCACGTAAATCACTTTCAACGCCGTGCAGCGCTGGCCGTTGAAACTCCAGGCGCCTTTGACGCATTCCTTGACAGCAAGGTCGATGTCCGCATCTGCAAAAACGACAGCCGGATTTTTGGCTTCAAGGCCGAGCACCTGACGCACGCGATTGGGCTTCGGGTGTTGGCTAATGAGTGCGTTGCTCGATTTACTATTGCCAATCAGGGCGAGCACGTCGATGTGGCCAGTCTGCATAATGGGCGAAGCCAAGGTTCGGCCGCGGCCGAAAATAACGTTGACGACCCCTGGAGGGAAGCTCTCCGCGAACGCCTCCAGCAAGGGGGTTATGAGCAAAACACCGTACTTGGCGGGTTTAAAAACGCACGTGTTGCCCATCAACA
>CALKYI010000448.1 GCA_938003665.1 uncultured Flavobacteriales bacterium | reverse complement strand
GTGTCTTTGACGACATCGAACGCTGCCGTCATGCAAAACACACTGTCGATCAATGGCACCGGCACCGGGTTGTCCACCCCGTCATCCGTCGTATCCCGCCGCACCTCCATGGTTCGAATGGAGTGAGCCAGTTGATCCCAAGCCGCTAGCCCTTCTGCTGACTGGAGGGGCTCCAGTTCGCTTCCGATGACCATGACATTGCCCTCCGTTCCAAACACCGACTTGAACTCCTCGTAAGCGATGGCGGTCGAATCTGTCGCGGGCAACAACCCGCCAAACTGGTACTGGAGCCGGACGTTCGGAATGTGCGACCCCACGTACAAGGTGCCGATCCCCAACACCAACATCCACAGGATTCGCTGGCGAATCAAGACTCCGGCAATCTTATTCCACATCCGGAAGGGGGTTGGGGCGTTGGTTCAAAACGTGTCGGTCACAAGCGGCTCTTCGTCCGCGTTTTAGAGCGTACAAAGTAAAGGATAAAACCCTCGTCAATTCAGGTGCCCGCGTGGTCTGCAACCGTTACCTTTGTTCTATGGAATCTTATGACGTTATCGTTATTGGCAGCGGCCCCGGAGGCTATGTGGCAGCCATCCGCGCAGCACAATTGGGCAAGAAGACGGCTTTGGTGGAGAAGTACAACTCCCTCGGAGGCACCTGCCTCAATGTGGGATGCATTCCGTCCAAGGCCTTGCTCGACAGCTCGGAACACTTCCACCAGGCTGCGCATCAATTCGAAACCCACGGCATTTCGACCGGAGGGTTGAAGCTGGACTTCAAGCGCATGATCGCCCGCAAGGGTGAAGTGGTCGAGCAAACCGTCGGCGGCATCGATTTCTTGATGAAGAAAAACGGCATCACGGTGCACCACGGGTTGGGCAGCTTCAAGGATGCCCACACCGTTGAAGTGAAGCCAGCCAAAGGCAAAAAAGAAACCATCAAAGGGGAGCACATCATCATCGCAACCGGGTCAAAACCCGCATCCCTCCCGTTCATCACCATCGACAAAAAACGCATCATCACCTCAACCGAGGCCCTAAGTCTGGATGCCCTTCCCAAGAGCATGGTAGTCATCGGCGGCGGCGTCATTGGGTTGGAGATGGGGAGCGTCTATGCCCGACTCGGAACTGAAGTTCACGTGGTCGAATACCAAGACGCCATCATCCCGACCATGGACCGCGCGATGGGCAAAGAATTGATGCGTAGCATGAAAAAGCTCGGGGTCAAATTCCACCTGCAGCATGGGGTAAAAGAGGTCAAGGCCACGGCCAAGAGCGTCACGGTGAAAGCCGACGACAAGAAGGGCAAGGAAGTCACCTGGAAAGCAGATTACTGCCTCGTCTCTGTGGGACGAAAGCCCTACACAGAAGGGCTCAACCTCGAAGCGGCAGGACTGGAAACCGATGGCCGCGGACGCATCGCAGTGAACGACCAAATGCAAACCGCGGTCGGTCACATCTACGCCATCGGCGACGTGGTGCGGGGTGCCATGCTGGCCCACAAAGCCGAAGAGGAGGGCGTTGTCGCTGCAGAAGTCATTGCCGGGCAGCATCCCCACATTGATTACAATCTGATTCCCAACGTGGTCTACACGTGGCCGGAAGTTGCCGGTGTCGGACAAACCGAGGAACAATTGAAAGCCGACGGTGTCCCTTACAAGTCGGGTTCGTTCCCTTTCAAGGCAAGCGGCCGTGCGCGCGCTTCCATGGACACCGACGGTTCGATTAAGGTGTTGGCGCATGCCGAAACCGATGAAATCCTCGGCATCCACATGTGCGGTCCCCGTGCAGCGGATATGATTGCCGAAGCGGTCGTCGCCATGGAATTCCGGGCCACCGCTGAAGACATCAGCCGCATGTCCCACGCTCACCCGACGTTTACCGAAGCCATCAAGGAAGCTGCCCTGGCAGCCACCGGCGACCGCGCTTTGCACGTCTGATTTCCGCATCCCCATGGCAGCAACGGCACTGCGTACCCTCCCAAATTTGAAGGCCATCTTCGAACGGGAAACGCATGCAAGCCTGTATTTCGATGCCCACCCAAGCGGGACCTGCTACCTCGCCATTGGGGCGCGGCGCTCGTTCACGTGGGATGGCACGGACTCCGATAGCATCGCGGCCCTTCAATCATTTTTGCACCCCAACGGGTCGAGCACATGGGCGTTCGGTTGGCTTGGCTACGACCTCAAAAATGGCATCGAACGCCTCGATTCAAGGCGACCCGACACATTGGGATTGCCCACCATGCACTGGGTGGAACCGCGGTTGGTCATCGCTTGGGGTGGGGACAAAGCACAATGCGAGGTGGTCTACGGCAACGAAGAGCCAGATGCAGCGGACACACTCAAACTCGTGCAATCAACCTGCGAAGCCAAGGCTGAGCCGCTGCCGCCTGGCCCGGGCATCCCGCTCAAACCCCGCTGGGATGAAAGCACGTATTTGCAGCGGGCTCACCGCGTCAAAAAGCACATCCAACGCGGCGACATCTACGAGATGAACCTCTGCCAAGAGTGGAGCGCCGATCAAGAATTGGCATCCCCGTGGGATGCATTTGTGCGCTTGCACCACTTCACCCAACCTCCCTACGCCGCCCTTGTCAAAGCCGGAGAATTCCATGTGATTTGCGGCTCACCCGAGTTGTTCTTGAAGCGCCGAGGCGACCAATTGATTTCCTCCCCCATCAAAGGCACCATTCGACGTGGCCGCACACCGGAGGAAGACGATGCATTGGCCCATCAACTGCAAAACGACCCCAAAGAGCGCGGAGAAAACGTGATGATCTGCGACCTGGTGCGCAACGACTTGAGCCGGATTGCCAAACCCGGTTCGGTGCACGTCCCGGAACTGTTTGGAATCCACCGGTTTGAATCGGTCCATCAAATGATTTCGACCGTGCAGTGTACGCTGCGGGACGACGTGACCACCGAAGCCATCCTACGGGCCACCTTCCCGATGGGGTCCATGACCGGGGCCCCCAAGGTGCGGGCCATGGAAATCATCGATGAGCTCGAGGCCAGCCGCCGGGGCGTCTACTCGGGCAGCGTTGGGTTTTTCGAGCCCAACGGAGATTTTGATCTCAACGTGGTCATCCGCAGCCTACTCTACAACGCTTCCACCCCACGCATTAGCATGCACGTCGGCGGCGCCATCACTTCGTTGAGCGATCCCGCCAGTGAATACGCCGAATGCCTGCTGAAGGCCGACGCGATGATGCAAACCTTGAATTCCGATGGCGAATAACCGCGACGGATTGGTGCAGCACTTGCGGCAATGGTTTAGCCGTCACAGCATAGAAACCAACGCCACCTTCATTGCTGGCGTCAGCGGCGGATTGGACTCCATGGTCTTGGTGGAAGCCCTGCATCGGGTTGGCGCAGAAGTGCGCGTCGCCCATGTCAATTACCACTTGCGCGGCGAAGCTTCCGATGCAGACCAAGCGCTGGTCGAGGGGTGGTGCGCCGAGCGCAGCATTCCCTGCGATGTCCTGGACGCCCAAGTCCACTCAACCGAACACGGCGTGCAAGCCGAAGCCAGGAAAATCCGTTATGCCCACTTCGCACGGTTGCGCGCCGAAGCCAGCGACCGCCAGGGCCACCCGGCCTACATCGTCACGGCCCACCACGGCGACGACCAAGCAGAAACCGTGCTGCTTCACCTTATGCGGTCCGCCGACCCGCTCGCCCTCGCCGCCATGCCCGCTGTGGATGCGGAACGCGGGCTGCTCCGTCCGTTCCTCACCTTGACTCGAGCTGAGCTCGCCGAAGCGTGCAGCGCCTGGAATGTGCCCTACCGGGAGGATGCTTCCAACGCCAAACCGGATTACCTCCGGAACCGGATTCGGCACGAGGCAATGCCCTTGTTGGACTCGCTCCGGCCCGGTACAACAGCCCACGTTGCGCATTGGGCAGACCGGTTTCAAGCGCTGCGATCCTTCTTTACCACGGAACGCGATGCTGCCACTGCACGCTGCTGGAGCGTGAGCAACGGAAAGGGCGAGTTGGACCTGTCGGCTTGGCGAGCGGAACCGCTACAGGTGGAAATCCTGCACGGATTGGCTCAGCAGCACGGCATCGCCGCACGCGCGGTGCCCGAGTTGCTACATCTGACCGAGGCTCAGGTTGAATCCGGGGCTCACTTCGTGTGCGCAACGGCGCGGGTTGAACGCCGCGGCAACGCATTGCACTGGACATCGTTAACTTGAGCCGCATGACCTCTGAGCACTCTGTCGACCTGCGGCAACGCGCTTTGCGCATCTACCTCATCCTCGCTGCATTGTTCATCGCGAGCCTCGTGGCGTGCAATTTGATCTTCCGAAAGTTCTTTCACTGGAGCCCCATCGAAGGATTGACCTTCGAACAAAGCGTGGGCCTGCTTCCGTACCCCGTTACGTTTTTGGTCACCGACCTCATCTCGGAGTGCTTTGGGAAACGCCGCGCCAACGAAGTCGTACTCGCGGGATTGTTTGCCAGCGCCTTCACGTTAGTCATCGTGACGATAAGCCAATCCGTCCCCGCGGCCGATTGGTCGCCCGTAAGCAACGCCGAGTTTAATCACGTATTTGGCTCCACCATCGTCGCGGTCAGCGCCTCGATGGCGGCTTATTTGCTCGCGCAATTCCTCGACGTGCGGCTTTTTCACTTTTGGAAACGGCTGACCAACGGCAAGAAGCTCTGGCTGCGCAACAACCTCAGCACCATTCCCTCGCAGTTTATCGACACGTTTGCCGTGCTGTTTTTAATGTGCAGCCTGGGGCAAATCGAATGGGCACTCTTTACTAGCCTATTGATGAACGGCTTCGTGTTCAAGGTGCTTGTGGCGCTGGTCGACACCCCGCTCGTTTACGCGGGAAGTTGGCTCATCCGCCGCCCGTTTGGCCTCGCCCTCGGAGAGGAGATTGAGCTCTAACAGTCGTTGGCACCGGGCCGGCGGAAAGCGCCCCTGCAGGTAGTATCTTCGCGGAGCTATGAAACAATCGAATCTTCGAATTGGAAAGGCAATCGCTGCCTTGACCGTTCTGCTAACCTGGGGATGGACGACTGCTTTCGCACAAATCTTGGAACCGGTCAAGTGGGAATTCTCGGTCCACGAAACAGAAAGTGAGAACGAATTGGATGTGGTATTCCACGCCAGCGTCGACGCATGCTGGCACATCTACAGCCAATTCCTCGACGACCCCAACGGTCCTTTGCCCACCTACTTCGAGGTAGAGGTTCCCGACGGAGTCGAAAAGGTTGGCGACGTCACCGAGTGTGATCCGCTGGTGGAATACGACCCCAACTTCATGATGGATTTGAAGTTCTTTGAAGAGGAGGTGTACTGGGTGCAAAAAGTCCGCTTAGACGACGCCGCGCCCAGCGAAAATGTAACCGGATTCTTGAGTTTCATGGTGTGCGACGCATCACGTTGCCTCCCGCCCGAAGACATCGATTTCTCCATCGCGCTGGACGATGTTTCGCCAGCGTTGCCCACGTATTGCCCAGAGTCGCAGCACCTGTGTGGGGACCACGACGCGGCGG
This sequence comes from uncultured Flavobacteriales bacterium, assembly GCA_938003665.1. GTDB lineage: Bacteria > Bacteroidota > Bacteroidia > Flavobacteriales_D > Sanyastnellaceae > UA16. The sequence continues at coordinate 2,207 of CALKYI010000448.1, read as the reverse complement.
ACCACGAAGAGCCCATGGCAGCCGAAAGCGGCATCTTGGAACCCGTAGTTTGGGACGTCAACATCTACGAAAACGACGACGCGTTCGACTTGGTATTCCACGCCGTCGTAGATCCGTGCTGGCACACCTACAGCCAGCACCTGGAAAGCTTCGACGGACCCATGCCGACGGCTTTCCGCATTGATTGGCCCGAGGGGTTTGAAGCCGTAGGTGAGGTGACCGAATGCGACCCCCTCGTCCAATTCGACCCGACGTTTGAAATGGACGTCAACATGTTCGAAGAGGAGGTCTACTTCGTACAATCATTCACCGGACCGGACGCCGGCACCGAGGTCATCACCGGCGCCATCACGTTCATGGCATGCGATGAGGAGAAGTGCATCTTCCCCCCAGATCTGGACTTCGAGGCTGCGTTTGCCGACCGAAAGACTGCGGCTGAACGACCGGATTACTGCCCACCGTTGCAGGGACTCTGCGACCACGGCACGGATGAAGGTTCGATTACAGAAGAAGCTGACGGCACAGAAGAGGAAGGGCTCGCGGGCGTCTTCTTCTTGGGAATGCTCCTCGGCTTTGCCGCCCTATTGACGCCCTGCGTCTTCCCCATGATTCCCATGACGGTGAGCTTCTTCACGAAGCAATCCAAGACCCGAAGCGAAGGCATCCGAAACGCCCTCATCTACGGGTTCTTCATCATCTTCATTTACACCGGACTCGGTTTGTTGCTGACGGCGGTCTTTGGGGTTGATATCCTGAATGTGATCTCAACGGATCCGTTTTTCAATGTGTTCCTGTTCCTCCTGCTGATTGTCTTCGGGGCGAGCTTCTTGGGCGCTTTTGAAATTCAATTGCCCACGAGTTGGGCAAACAAAACCGACCAAGCCGCCGACCGCGGTGGACTCATCGGCATCTTCTTCATGGCAGCCACGTTGGCCATCGTGTCGTTCTCGTGCACCGGTCCATTGGTGGGCAGTGCATTGGCCGGCGCCGCGACGGGCTCCTTCGCCGCCCCCACGGCCGTGATGTTTGGGTTCTCCCTTGCATTGGCGTTGCCGTTCATGCTCTTCTCGGCGTTCCCCGGGTGGTTGAACTCCTTGCCGCAATCCGGCGGTTGGCTCAACAGCGTCAAGGTGGTGCTCGGACTCCTGGAAATTGGGTTCGCATTCAAGTTCCTATCCAACGCCGACCTCGTACTTCAATTGGGACTGCTGCAGCGCGAGCTGTTCATCGCCATCTGGGTGGTGGTTGCCTTGTGCATTGCCTTCTACCTGTTCGGTTGGATCCTCTTCCCTCACGACTCCAAAACCGAGCGCATCGGAGTCTTCCGATTTAGCATGGGCATGGTCTTCTTCACCCTAGGGGTCTACTTGATGCCGGGGATGTGGGGTGCGCCTGTGAATCTGATCAGTGGCTTCCCTCCTCCCATGTTCTATAGCGAGTGGAACGGCGGTGGTGGACACGGCGGTTCTGGTGAGGCTAGCGGACACGTCGAGGCGCGCTTCACTGATTATGAACGTGGACTGGAGGCGGCCAAAGCCGAGGGCAAGCCGGTCGTTCTGGATTTTACCGGATGGGCCTGCGTCAACTGCCGCAAGATGGAGGAGCAAGTATGGCCTGATCCGCAGGTGGTCGACCTGCTCACCAATGATGTGGTACTCGTCAGCCTCTACGTCGATGAACGCAAGGACTTGCCAGAATCGGAACGCCGTGAAGAGTCTTACGGCGGAAAGACGTTCAAAATCAAGACCGTCGGAAACAAGTGGTCGTACATGCAAGCGTCGCAATTCAACACCAATTCCCAGCCGTTTTACGTCATGCTCGACCACGACGGAACACCGCTGGGGGAGGGTGTAGGATACGATCCTGATGCCAGCAAGTTTGTGGAATTCCTCGAATCGGGATTAGCGGCATTCAACCGCTGAGCCGTAAAGTCTGCAGCCCCTTGCATAAATTGAACGGCAAACGCCTGGCCTTGCGCACCACCTTGCACCCATGAATCAACGCAACCGACTCGACGAACACTTTTCCGAAGCAGCGCAGCTGTTGGATGCGGTTCGGAACGATGCTGCATTCATGGATGCGGTTGAAGCGGCAGGCACTGCCATGTGCCAAGCCATTGCCCAAGGGGGGAAAATCATATCATGTGGTAACGGCGGAAGCATGAGCGACGCCATGCACTTCGCAGAAGAACTGAGCGGTCGCTACCG
>CALKYI010000447.1 GCA_938003665.1 uncultured Flavobacteriales bacterium | reverse complement strand
GATTTCCCGCATTTTCAAAGACCCTGCTTCGGAGCAGGGTTTTTTTGTTGTTAACCACCTCGTGGCTTGCGCCCCACCTTGCAGCCCAGGAATTTGCCACGCAGCCCACCGATGGTGAGCGATTGGATTACACGGTCACGTACGAGTGGGGGCCATTTTACCTGGAAGTTGGTGACGTCAGTTTTACAACGGCATCCATGGCGTACAGCGGTAACCAACTCTGGAGCTTCGAAGGATGGGGCGCCTCCCGCAAGCACTGGAATTGGTTCTATCCGGTCAATAGCATCTACGCGAGCGTTGCGGATGCCCAGTTGAGCCCCATCAACTTCCAACGCCGCGGGCGCGAAGGAAGCCACCGCTACGACCGATGGTATTTCCTGAAAAACCAACAAGAGGTCACGTGGATCAGCTCCGACCCGGAGCTTGAAAGTGGCGCAGTGGCCAATGACCTTGATGCCCCGTTGCACGATGTGATGACCGCGGTTCACCATTGCCGTCACTTACCGTGGGAGGAATATCAATCAGGAGATACCGTCGCATTGCACCTCGTCCTTGACGGGGAGGTTCACAGCACTCGGCTGGACTTCAGAGGGACTGTACAACATGAAGACCCCACCACTAAACGCCTTGTTGAATGTTGGGAGTTCTCCCCTACCCTCATTGACGGAACGGTATTCAAGGCAGGTGATCAAATGCGGGTTATCGTCACCGCGGACGCGCGGCGCTTACCCGTTTTTGTTGAAACCGAATTGGTGGTTGGCCGCGCCCGCATCTACTTGTCACAGGCCACGGTGCTCGGGCCTCAAGAACTCACTGCTTTTCGCCAACGCACCGCGCTCGACCGGGACGCAGCCCTGGATTGAATCCGTTATGGATTGCAGTTGATGACTTTGATGGAACCATGCCCCAGGTGCACCGCGTCTTGGTTTTCCATCACCTTGAGCACACGGCTCACGGCTTCCCGGCTAACATTCAATTCCTGCGCAATTTCTGCATGTGATTTTTGAACCACCTGCCGGTCAGAAAGTGAGGCGTGCTGAGCCAAATACTTCTCCAATCGACGCTGCAACGGCTTAAACGCCACTTGGTCCAGCATGCTCATCGATTCATTCCACGAATCCAATACACAGCTCAGGATAAGCGTGCGCCACTCTTCGTTTTCCAAGAACAAACGTTTGGCCTCGTCCCGTGGAACGACCATTACTTCAATGTCATCTTCTGCTTCAGCGAGAATGGGAATCTGCGCGCCCATTAGCCCCGTCAGACTGCTCAAAGCACACATGCAGTTGCCCGAAAGGAGATACAACAAGTGCTTTTCGCCGGATTCGAATACACGGAACAGTTTAACCGTGCCTTTCTGCAAAATGAACGCACCATTTACATCATCACCGGGTGACATGATGATGCTGCCTTTCGGCATTTGAATGAGCTCTGACTTTGCTGACAGCAAGTCAGCGAGTTCTGCAGAGCACCAATGGCGTTGATTGGCGGTAGTCATTTTACTCTGAATAAGGTATAAATGTAGTGTTTTT
>CALKYI010000446.1 GCA_938003665.1 uncultured Flavobacteriales bacterium | reverse complement strand
GTTCAATGGAATGGACATGGCAGCCTGTTTTGATGGTTTGACCAAACAAACCACGACAGGCACTCCGTAAAGGATTTACGGTGCCGAAAAAAGTTTTATTGGTACCGATCCAACGCCGCTCGGTGCACCGCTTCCATTCGTTGGCGCAAGCTTTCCGGGGCGATGACTTCCACGGCCGCTCCCAGGCCCAACAGGAAGTGAACCAGTTCAAACGTGACCAGCACATGCAGTTGCAATTCGTAGACATCTTCGTCAATACGGACCAACTGCTGGGAAGGGTGCACGGGTTGAGCGGAGAGGTATTCGTACTCCAGTTGGTTGCAGCGGACCCGCACATCTTGTGGGGCTTCGGTGGACTTGGAAATGCCAAAGCTGTGCTTGAAAAAGTGGTCGGCATCGAAGTCGCTGCGCACGGCAAACGTTTCGTCTTGTTCCTCCACGGATTCCATGCGGTCCAGTCCGTACGTCCGGTAATCGCTGCGGTCGTTGTTCCAGGCAATGAGGTACCAGCGATTCCGGTATTCCTTGAGCAGATAGGGGTGGACGAGCAGCGCATCGGCCCCTTCCGATTTGAATTTGCGGTAGCTCAGGGAGACCACGCGTCGCCCTTGAATCGCCTGCAACAACGGCTGCAAATGCTCGGACCCACGCGTCGCAGGAGCCGATTCAAACTGCACTATGCGATCCAGCTGCGCCGTATCCAGGTCCGGTGCCATGCGCAGGCGGTCGTCGATTTTGCCGATGGCCTGACCGAATTGCGAGAACATCGGGACGTTGCGGAACTGCACCAAGGTCCGCGCCGCAAAACGAATGGACTCGAGCTCTTCGTCGTTGAGCTGGAGGTTGTCAATGGAGAAGTCCTCTTCCTCGTAGTAGTACCCGCGCTCGTCCCGGTGGTACGCAATGGGCGCGTAGTACCCGAGGGCGCCGTCGTACCGCATGGCGTTGAGGTCCTTTTCAAGGGTGGACGTGCTGATGCGGTCGCCGTCGCTGCCGTACAAGGCCTCCTCACAGGCCGCCCGCAACTCCTCTTTGGAAGGGAACGGCCGCGCCTCGTTGCGCAGGCAGCGGTCGATGGTCCGGTAGCGGATGAGGGCGTATTTATTGGCGGGCATCTTCAGCGAATTTACGCATGTAGGCCATGCCGCGTTGGACGTAGTCGGGATGAAAGGTGGTGGGTGGGCCGTCGGCCGGATACGGCTTGCCGGTGTTGTGCAAATGGAAGGCATCTTCAAATCGGCCCGCCCGCAACGCCTCGCCGTACGTCAAATCAATCCAACGTGTCCCGGCTTGGATGGCTTCCTTGCCACGGATGTCCCGCAGCTGCACATCGAGTTGGATGCATTTGTACCCCATCAATTGGAAGGGGCCCCAGGAGGTGGCGAGGTTGCGCAGGGCTTCATCGCTTGCTCCGGCCAAATCCGCCGCGGTGATTTGCTCGTAGCGTTCACGCTTTCCATCCCGCACGGCGACCAGGCGTTCGTACACATGGGCCTCAAAGCGCTTGCCGGCGGGCTTTCGACCGCCAGATTCCAATTGAATCAGCGCCAACAAATACGCTTCTGGCAATTCGAATGCCTCGGCCCATTCCTGCACATCACCGCCGTAATTCAATTGCGTTGCCCGTTTGCCCCACCAATCGCCGGGGCCCTGCCAAGTGCCTTCGATGCGCCGGTCGATTTCGCTCCATATCCACCAGGCGCCCACCAAAACGGCCCCGGCCGTCAGGACCAACACAGCGCGTCGCAGTGGTGAAAGGGTGGTCAAGGCAACAACAATTGAGGGAGTCCGGTTTCTAGCCACTGGGCCACCGGTTGAAACAGCGGCACAAAGGCGAAGGCCGGCACGAAGTTGAGCAAGGCAAACGAACGCACCTTCAACAGGTCGAGCCCCAGTGCCAACAGCAACAAGCCGCCAAGCCCCGTCAGGTCCGCAATTAGCACGTCGGACCACGCGGCACCCCACAGCGCAAAGGCCGCGGTCAAGCCGCCTTGGATCAGCAAGAGGGCGGGAGCAGCCAACAACACGCCACGCCCTAACGCTGCTGCGAGGAATGCGGAACTCACGAGGTCCATCGACCCTTTGATGAAGAGGACCGTCGCGTCGCCGTTCAGCCCGTCCTGCATGCACCCGATCAAGGTCATGGCGCCCACGCAGAAGAGCAGGACTGCTTGTACAAGAGCCGTACCCGTTCCTTCTCCCAGGCGCGCGGTGGCGGCCTTCATGCGTTGGTCCAATTGCAGGGCATGCCCGGCAATGACACCGGCGATTAAGGACAGGAATACCGCAAACAGGTTGGCGACCTCCAAGCTCATGGCCACCCCAATTCCGAGGGTGAACAGGCCAAGCGCTTGAAAAATGATGGCGTGTAGCCCTTCGCTGAGCCGTTTGCCCAGGACGAGGCCCGCACTGGCACCGATGGCCACTGTAACTGCATTGAACACGGTTCCAACCATGCTCCGAAGTTACATTTGCACCAATTACGAAGCTCCATGGCAGCCCTCAACTTTCAAATCGACGGCAAAGACCCGCAGTCCAAGGCACGTGCCGGCCGCATCACAACGGACCACGGGGTCATCGAGACCCCGATCTTCATGCCGGTTGGAACGGCGGGTACGGTAAAGGCGGTGCCGCAGCGGGACTTGAGCGACGACATCCGCGCCCAGATCATCCTGGGCAACACCTACCATCTGTACCTCCGCCCCGGCACTCACGTGCTGGAGACGGCGGGTGGGCTGCACAAATTCATGGATTGGAAGCGACCGATTTTGACCGACAGCGGCGGCTACCAGGTGTTCAGCTTGTCCGACCGCCGCAAGATCACCGAAGAGGGCGTGACGTTCAGCAGCCACATCGATGGCAGCAAGCACCTGTTCAGTCCCGAGACGTCCATGGACATCCAGCGCAGCATCGGGGCGGACATCATCATGGCCTTCGATGAGTGCCCGCCGTATCCCAGCGATTACGGCTACGCCCGCGAATCGATGGAACGCACGCA